>NZ_DAMBOA010000007.1:0-134458 GCF_032064105.1 Moraxella sp. CTOTU49097
TTTATGTTTGTGATAGTTGTAAAAGTACATTAAAATGCATTGATATCATAAATAACTAGGATAAACAATGTTCACAGGTATTATTGAAGCTACTGGAAAAATCGTTGCCATTACGCCGACGCAAGGTGATGTACGCTTAAAAGTTCAATCTGACGATTTAGACTTTGCTGATGTCAAATTGGGGGACTCGATCGCAAGTAACGGGATTTGTCTCACTGTTGTAGAACAGGGTAAAGACTGGTACGCTGTTGATGTTTCACGTGAAACACTCAATAAAACAGCGATGCAACAATGGCAAGTAGGCGATGTATTAAACCTTGAAAAAGCCATGTTGCCTACCACACGATTTGGCGGACACATTGTCACCGGTCATGTTGATACCACGGGTACGGTTAAACTTATAAGAAGTGATTCGCGCTCGATTTACATAGAGATTGAGATTCCAAGCGAGTTTACCAAATATGTCGCTACCAAGGGTTCTGTAACGGTCGATGGTATTAGCCTGACCAGTAATTTGGTAGAAGGTAATGTGATTAGTTTAAATATCATCCCGCATACAGCGCAGGTCACCAACATAGCCAGACATTGGAAAGTGGCAACAAAAGTTAACATCGAGGTGGATGTGGTAGCCAGATATTTAGAAAAGCTTCTTGTGTCAACATCAGGGAACATGTCAAATTCTAACCATGAAGGCATTACCTTAAGTTTCCTACAACAAAACGGATTTAGCAAATAGCATGGATAATATACCTGCTACACGTTTAGCTGA
Source organism: Moraxella sp. CTOTU49097 (assembly GCF_032064105.1). NCBI lineage: Bacteria > Pseudomonadati > Pseudomonadota > Gammaproteobacteria > Moraxellales > Moraxellaceae > Moraxella > Moraxella sp. CTOTU49097. Next base: position 770 of record NZ_DAMBOA010000007.1, read on the forward strand.
ACAAAAATCGTCAAATTTGCATTTATTTTTAGGCGGTAAACAGGATGTGCTTACTGTAGTGGCTACAAAGGTTGTCCATTAAGAAATATTTATCCATTAAGGAATATTGGTAGCAAATGATATTGGTGGTTAAAAATAACAAATAGTCAGTTGCTAATTGCAAATCATAAATTTGTCAGCAATTGACGAAAAATTTTGAGTATGGTGAAAGATTGAACTTCTTTTTTCTCGAAAAAAGTGCAACAATAACTCAATCAAATCAATGTGTAATGATACATATTGAAACATGAGGTTAAGGTTATAGGGAGTTTAAATGGACACGCTACTATCAAATAATTTTTTCAACCGTGCTATCATGTTAACACTGTTAGCAACTTTATTAACCGCTTGTGGCGGTGGGGGAAGTAGTAACAGCGATAGTTCAAACCCTACACCTATTCCTACACCTACCCCTAACCCTACACCTATTCCTAACTCTACCACTAATAGCACAGTAGAATTGGCGGCGATGAATTTATTGAATAAAAATCGCAGTGAGTGTGGTTTTGGTAGTCTGACAGCCAATCAAAATCTTAACGTTACAGCAATGAATCATGCCAACTATATGGCATCGGTAACTGAAACAAATAAACAGCCATTTGCAAGTCACGAAGAGCAAGCTGAAACGGGTTTATTAGATACAGGGATTACCAACCCCTATTATTCAGGTATTGATTTAGCCGATAGACTAAAGCCCTCTACCTTGGGTAAAAATGCCGTTAGTACTCATTACGCTTCTCAAGCAGAAGGTGAGAATATTTCGTTATCAAACGTCTCCACTAACAATAGTAGTTATACGGTAAATGACACTGCCACAGTCGAAGCCATGTTATATAATTTATTTGCTGCCCCTTATCACCTGCGCAGTTTAGTTTATCCGCAATCTACTGAGGTAGGATTAAGCTATCAATTAGTCAAATGGACCGTCAATAATGAAATTAATCATACCAGTCTATTAGAGATTGTATCTGCATTACCTTCCAGCCAAAAATATATAGAAAATACCAAGCTATTAAATTTCCCTTGTAATGGGGTCACTACTGGCTATGAGCTCACAGATGAAACCCCGAACCCATTTGGTACAACCCGAGATTTAAAAGGCCAGCCGACTGGACAACCTGTATATGTGTTAGCACCTTTTGATAAAACTATTGCCGAGGCGACAGCCACAATAACGCAAAATGGTACATCGATAGGCGTGATACATACGCTCACAAGCCTCTCTGACCCAAATAAACTATTAAGTAAAAATGAAGTCATCTTCATCCCAGATTTACCGCTTAAACCCAATACTAGCTACCAAGTCAGTTACCAACTGGTTTATAATGATGGACAAAAAACCACCAACCAATTTACTTTTAAAACTCGACCCTAATAATATTTGACTTCAAACAAAAAAAGACCAAGTTAATTTGGTCTTTTTTTATTGTCTCAGACCATGTAATGATTGATGGCTTCGATAAGTTTTTGCTTATTGATAGGTTTGGTCAAAAAACTGTCCATGCCCGCTTCTAAACAGATATTTCTATCATCATCAGAATCGTTGGCGGTTAAGGCAACAATCGGCACACTATCTTTATTGAGACGAATAATGCGTGTCGCTTCAATACCATCTAAGATTGGCATACGACAGTCCATCAACACAAGTCCGATTCGCTGACGATTTTCACTGAGTAACTTAACCGCTTGCTCCCCATCATCGGCTACAAGATACCGGTAACCCAAGGTGTCCAAATGTTTTTTGGCAATTTTTTGGTTAACGGGGTTGTCTTCTGCTATTAGTATCAATTTTTGACCAGAGTGATGGGCATCGGTTGGGCTATCAACACTTGTTTGCTCGTCATCAACCAATTGAATTGGTGTATCCAATAATACATTATAGTTATTAACGGGTGGTGATGCCGATGCTACGCTAACGTTAGAATGAGAGAGATTAGGGTACTGCTGCAAAAATTGCTTAAATGCCAGTTGTACAGGGAGATGGGTGTTGGTTTTTTCTTTTTTGATTTTTAGCTCATATAGATGATTCACCTCCGCAATCAAGTGGCTTAAAGACGCAGGTTTTTGCAAATACCCATCAAATTGTAATTGGCGTTCGGGTGGCAAAGTTTTGGAGGATTCCATGCTTAAAATAATTTTAATCGCATCAGCATAAAAATGAATATTATCTAATAAATGGTTATTGGCTTTGAGTGCTACATCATCAATCACAAAGACCGGCATCAAGCCTTGTAAATCAAGATTATTAATCGTATCGATAACGGCTTCATCCATAGATGTGAAGATATAGTGCGATAATTCCACATAATTTAAAACTTTATTCACTCGCTCAAAGATAGAAAATGGCGAGATCATAATCAGTGTTACCCTTAAATTACCAGTTTTATATTGGTAAGCAGACTGCAGACTAAACTTTGGAATCGGTAAAAATAGTTGGAATTCACTCCCTTGACCAAATTGACTTTCTAAATGAATAAACCCGCCCAATAAATGTGAAAAACTATTTGAAATAGCTAAACCAAGCCCTGTGCCGCCAAACTGCCGACTAATGGAATCATTGGCTTGTCCAAAGTAGGAAAATAATTTTTGCTGGTCTTTTTCTGTAATGCCCAAGCCGGTATCTTTTACGGATATTTTTAACCAAGCTTTGCTGACAGTGGTATTTTGGCTGGTTTTAGCCTTGATTAATGGGTGATGGCTATCGGTTTTATCAACCGTGATAGCCACGTAGCCCTCTCGGGTAAATTTCACCGCATTGGTCAATAAGTTTAAAATAATTTGGCGTAATTTACCTTCATCACAATCAATAAAACGCGGAGTAAGAGGATCCACAAAAATATACAGACTAATTTTTTGACGTCGGGCATTACCAAGCATCAGCTCAGTGGTTTGGCGTAGTAGTTTCAAGAGATCAATAGACGTGACATTGGTTTGTAGCTTACCTGCGTCTAATTTGGCAACATCCAGCATATCATTGAGCAGTTGAATCATGGTCTGGCTAGATTGCTGCAAGGTTGCGATGGTTTCTTGATGCTCGCTATTAAACTGCGCTTTATCTTCAGCAAGTAGATCTATCATGCCGACTAGACCACTCAGTGGGGTACGCAATTCATGTCCCACTACTGCCCACATTTTATTGAAACTGGTTAATTTATCAGCAGTAAATTTATCTTCGACCCACGCTTTTTGCAGCTTATCGTGATAAGCGGTGGTATCTTCTAAGCCACAGCTATAACCTTGTAGTTGACCAAAACGGTTATAATACGGGGTAATGCGTAAATCAAAATACAGATTTCGCTGTAGATTGGTCACGGGTAAAGTCGCATGAGTCTGAATATTTTCGAGCGAACTTAGTAGCTGCTGCGTGGTTTTATTGGCACCGGTGATAAAGTCACTGAGAATATACATCGACCCCTGTTGAAACGGGGTACTAAACACTTGCGAAAATTTATGGTTAAAGTACACAATCCGACCATTTCTGCTCATGATAAATAGCAAAATTGGTGAAGTATCGATCAAAATATTTTGTCGATAAGTTAACTCGCGAACCTTATCATAATATTGCCCCATCTTATAAGCATATCGGTTAAACAGCTGAGCCAAATAGAGCGGTTCAGGGTGGTTACGAAACTCATGAAGCTTGGCAGGCTGATAACCTTCACTAATTTGCAAGTGCAAATTTTGGGCATAATCAAGAAATTTATACCAAACCTCGTAACTCTTTCGCAGCTGAATCATCACATATAAAAATAGGCAAAGCCCTAGTAGCAGCGGCAGCAAATAGATAGGGTTGGCAAAATCACGCCAAAACGGGAAATATTGTACTTTAACGTATAAGCGGTAACCCGCTGCCAGATTTTGCCAAACTTCAAAGCCACGAGCATCATAAAATATTTTATTGCTTTGTTTGGCAGATAGCGTCCAATTCGGTAAGGCGTCAGAGAAATCGTTATGGTCGTTTTTGACAACGGTAGTATCACCCGTCGGCTCAAAGACAATCAACTGATAATTTTCAATCATTTCATGTTGGTCTAAATTAACCTGACTCCAATCGTGCTCACCGTGGGTGATTTTATGATTGAGTTTATCAACCAGTTCAACGAGGTAGCTTTTACCAAGCTGCTGTTGCTGCTGCAACGCATAAAGCCAAAGCAGTCCATAACCTGCCACTATTAGTATCAGCTCGATAGCCACTAAGGTTATGATGAGTCGCCGAGCTGCTGGGCGATTGTAGAGAGAAAACTGGTTTGACACAGCGTGATATACCCAATAAAGAAAACGGTCAATGAAGGTAAAAGAAAAAAACCCATCATCACAATGCTAGATTTAAGTATTGTGCCAATTCATATTATAATAGCAGAAATTTATTGTATTTAAGACGAAATTTATCATGTCTCAAACCCCGCTTAGGGTCGTATTTGCTGGTACGCCCGAATTTTCTAAAGTCGCCTTACAAGCACTCATCAGTCACCAAAAAGCCCTTAATATTGACATTGTGGCAGTCTATACACAGCCTGACCGCAAATCTGGTCGTGGGCAAAAAATTAGCGCATCGCCCGTGAAGGCACTTGCCTTGGAAAATAACATTGCTGTGGAACAACCTGAAAGCTTTAGCTTAAAATCAGCTAATGGCAATGTTTCACGTGAAACACTTAAACACTATCGACCCGATATCATGGTGGTAGCGGCTTATGGATTGATTTTACCGCTTGGCGTGCTACATATCCCAAAATTTGGCTGTATCAATATTCATGGCTCATTATTGCCACGCTGGCGCGGTGCAGCGCCCATTCAGCGTGCGATTTTAGCAGGTGACGACACTACAGGTATTACCATTATGCAAATGGCGCAGGGACTCGATACGGGCGATATGCTGTATAAAATAGAATGCCCAATCACTGTCACAGATACCACCCAACTATTGCATGATAAGTTAGCCAAATTAGGCGGTGAAGCCATTGTCACGGTGTTGTCAGATTTAGAAAACTATCAACAAAACGCGCAAAAACAAGACGACGCTTCGGCTAATTATGCCGAGAAAATCACCACGGCAGACGGTGAGATTAACTGGCAAAATGATGCCATCAGTATTCAGCGTCAAATCCGTGCGTTAAATGCCTTTACCTATCTGGATGAACATAAAGACCCCAACAGCCGTATCAAAATAATAGAAGCAGCGCCCATTAAACTCGACCAACAAACCCATGAACCTGCAGGTAAAATCGTCAGTGTGGGTCGTAACGCGATTTTGGTGGCCTGTGGCAAAAACGCGACCAACCACCAACATCAGGGCGTACAACATCTGATTAATATCACCCAAATGCAGTGGCCAGGTGGTAAGCCGTTAACCGCTGAGCAAATTGCCAATGGAGATAAACTCAACGATGGTGATATTTTTCACTCATAACCAATTAGGCACATCATGACCCAATTACATTCTCAGCTTAACACTCGCGCCAAAGTTGTCGCCACCCTTGAGCGTATCCAACAAGGCGAGTCATTAGCTAGCTTGCTTGACCCACTACTTAACCAAGTGAGCGAAAAAGACAAAGGCTTTGCCCATGAATTATTGCTTGGCACACTGCGTCAATGGTGGGCACTCGCTCGTATTGGTGAAAGCTTGATTGAACATGAAGTCACTGACAAAGGCGTATGGGCAGCACTCAATATCGGACTTTACCAACTACTGTATATGGACACGCCAGATTACGCGGCGATTGGTGAAACGGTCGAAGCAGTCAAACAACTGGATAAAGGTTACGGTGCTGGACTTATCAATGCCATACTGCGAAAGGTGCAAAAAAACCCTGCCAAATTTGCCAAAAAAATTGAGAAAAACCACAGTCTACCTAATTGGCTTGCCAAACAGCTCAAACAGGATTGGGGTGAATACTATGCCGAGCTTGGACAAGCGCTTCGCCAACCTGCGCCCATATTCTTACGCGTCAATCGCAAATTTTGTAGTGTAGAGGATTATGCCGATATATTAACCCAACAAGGCATCGGTTTTGCCCTAGTGTTCATTGGCATTGAGAAAGTGCAAACCATTCAACTCACTGATTCTATAAGAATCACCGATTTGCCTAAATTTGCCGAAGGATGGGTCAGTGTGCAAGACAAACACGCCCAGTTATCAGCACATATTTTGGCAAGCCTCGCCTTAGACAAATCTTTGACGGTACTAGATGCTTGCACTGCGCCTGGGGGTAAACTGGCGCATTTATTGGAGCTTGATCAGTCAAAAACGTTTCACGTGAAACATCAAAATATCGCGCATGTAATCGCTTTGGACAATGATGAAAAACGTTTACAACGGGTAAGCCAAAACCTTGAGCGTTTGCAGTTAAACCAAGAGAATGTACAATTGGTATGTGATGATGCCACAACGTTTCAAGCAGATACCCAATTTGATATGATAGTGCTTGATGCACCTTGTACCGCAACGGGTGTGATTCGCCGCCATCCTGATATCGCATTGCTACGTACTGAAGAAGATGTGGGGCAAACTGCCGCGTTACAAGCCAATATTTTAGCCAACTGTTGGCATAATTTAGCTACTAACGGCTATCTACTCTATATCACTTGCTCGATGTTAAAAGCAGAGAATGAAGACCAATTACAAGCGTTTTTAGCCACACACAAAGCGGCGCAAATCGTGGATTTTAGCCTTAATTTATCTAACCAAATCAAACGGGACATCGGCTATCAATGCTTGCCGCTTCATCAAAACGATGGCGATGGCTTTTATTATGCCTTACTGCAAAAACGTGGCTAAAAAATTGGCATTCATCGCAATGCTAGGTTTATGCTAAACTGCATCAAATTGATTAAATGGATGGAAAGATGAACTATATCAGCACCCGTGGCAAAACGGCCCCTATGCAATTTAGTGATGTGTTATTGATGGGGCTTGCCCCAGACGGCGGCTTAATGCTACCTGAAGAATACCCACAGATTGATGAAGCAACCCTTACCCAATGGCGCACTTTAAGCTACCCTGAGCTTGCCTTTGAAATCATGCAATTATTCGCCACCGATATCCCAAAAGACGATTTAAAAACACTGATTGATAAAACTTACACCGTGCAGGCATTTGGCAATCCCGATATCACCCCTGTTCGTACACTCAAAGATGGCATTAAAATCATCGAGTTATCAAACGGTCCCACACTGGCATTCAAAGATATTGCCATGCAGTTTTTGGGCAATGCTTTTGAATATGTGTTAAAGAAAAAAAATGAGCGTCTGACCATCATCGGCGCCACATCAGGTGATACAGGCTCAGCTGCTGAATATGCGCTGCGCGGCAAAGACAATATCGAAGTGTTCATGATGTCACCCCATGGCAAAATGAGTGAGTTCCAGCGCGCACAAATGTATAGCCTCGATGACAAAAATATCCATAACATCGCCATCAAAGGTATGTTTGATGACTGCCAAGATATCGTAAAAGCCCTGCAGCAAGATGCTGAGTTTAAAGCCAAATACAGCCTTGGAACTGTCAACTCTATTAACTGGGGTCGTATCCTCGCGCAAATCGTCTACTATTTTAAAGGTTACTTTGCCAGCACCACTGACAATAGCCAAAAGGTGAGTTTCTGCGTGCCATCGGGTAACTTTGGTAATATCTGCGCGGGACATATTGCCCGTGAAATGGGATTACCCATCGAGCGTTTAATCGTTGCCACCAACGAAAACGACGTTCTGCACGACTTTTTTACTACTGGTAAATACAGCCCGCGTACCGCTGACAAGACCTATGTGACATCAAGCCCATCGATGGATATTTCAAAAGCGTCGAATTTTGAGCGTTTTGTGTACCTGCTCGCTGAGAAAAATGGCGAAAAAATTAATACACTTTGGCAGGATGTCAACGCAGGCAGAGGCTTTGACATGTCGGATTTGATGGCAAACATCAATGGAAAATATGGCTTTGCATCGGGTAAATCAACGCATGCCGACCGTATCGCCACGATCAAACAAGTGTATGCCGAAGACAATCAGCTAATTGACCCGCACACCGCTGATGGGATAAAAGTGGCACGTGAAGTACGCAAAGAGGGTGAGGTGATTGTATGCGCTGAAACCGCCTTGCCAGCCAAATTTGCCGAGACCATCACCGAAGCTGTCGGTCAACTTGACATTCCCCGTCCTAAGCATACCGATAATATCGAAAGCTTGGCGCAGTATGTGACTGTACTTGATAACGATGCAAATTTGGTGCGTGCGCAAATTGAACAGTTTGTGGTAGCCAAATGATAGCTATCTAATAAATTGGGTCTAATAAAAGCCTTTTAATTTGCTGGTTAAAAGGCTTTTTTGCATTATTGTTCTTTTTTGCCTTACTGTTTATGGACAAATTTGCGCAGTATCGCTTTGACTTCATCCGTCTGCAGACGGTTACTAAAGTGAGTATTTTCTTGTTGAATACGCGCTAGGATTTCTGTGGCATTACGCATCAAGTCTTTGGTTTGTCGTACCGATGGCACCGATTTTTTGGCAAGTATTTCTGCTTTTTGGCGCGCCGTGCTTAATACCTCATCGCTAGTAGCAAAAGCTTGATTGGCTAAGCCTAATTCAACTGCCTGTATGCCTGTAATTTTTTCACCCATCACAAACACCTCAAAGGCACGCTGATAACCAATTTTTTGCGTCAGTAAAAGGGTCGAACCTGCTTCTGGCACCAACGATAAATCCACAAATGGGGCCAATAATTTAGCGTTTTCTACGATATACACCAAATCACAATGAAGTAGCAGCGTCAAGCCAATGCCAACGCCTGAGCCTGTCACCGCTGCCACAATGGGTTTGGGGTAATCGCCCAAAAACTGCACGAAATCTAACGCATTAAGCTCGGCATCGTCGTTTTCAGCTTTGTTTAAAAAATCGACAAGATCATTACCTGCGGTAAAAAAATCACCGGTTGACGTAAATAAAATCACTTGAATATTATCGTCACTTTTTGCCTGTTCCATCGCAGTTTGTACGGCTTGGTACATGGCATTGGTTAGGGCATTTTTTTTATCGGCACGATTAAATTGGATTTCTAAAACGCCATTTTGCGTGTGAAACTTGACAAATTGTTCCATGAAAGTGTTTACCTTAGTATCTCATCAGTGTCTAGTAGGTATCTAGTGCTAAAAACCAAGTCAACAATATAGCATTATTCTAAGCTTAGATTCCAAACTTAGTAAGACAATGAGCGCAAAAAAATCAAACTAAAAAAAATTTAAAGCCAAAATGCCAAGCGTTAGATACTATGTATTCAGAAAATTTTAGGCAATAAAAAAGGCATTTAAATTAAATGCCTTTTATAAACTGATTTTTTAAATTAATTGCATAGTTAACTCATACAGTATTAACCAATACGGCGTTTACCAGTGGCTAGTTCATAAACGAATAGCACAATAATGGCCCCAATGACTGAAAAGATTAAACCGGTAAAGCCACCATTGGCATTCATGCCTAGCATACCTGCTAAGAAGCCGCCTACTAACGCACCAATAATACCCAGTACAATAGTAAGAATCCAGCCCATTGCGTCCGCACCTGGCTTGATAGCACGTGCGATAACACCAACGATAAGACCCATGATAATCATATAAATAAAGCTCATTTTAACACTCCTAATTTTTTAACTTGTCTAATTTTTAACTTATTTTGTTGACTAATCGATTGGCAGGCGTTACAGCGCTAAATTATTATATTTATAGTTTTGACTAATAACTGCTAACTGCCTCTCTGATGACTGTTATTTTATAGACAAGCTACCAGCAGTTAAAATGTTGGTTTGTTAATTATGTAAGTTCTCTTTGAAGTATTAAGAGGATTTTTTATTTAATGTAATGCTATGTCAGTAGACACGATTAAATGTAAGTTCCGTTATCTAGATTCGATTTCTTGATAAAGCGCAGCGTATTGTTGGGTAAGTTTATGTTTAGCGTCCAAATAAATCAGCGGTAAACTTTGATGATGGGATTGTTTCATGATAATCGAAGGGCTAAGTTTGGTGTCATACACAGGATAGCCTTCATTGACTAACGTTTGCACCACTTCTTTGGGTAAATTGGCGCGTGGGTCAAACTGATTGACGATAATGCCTTCAATTAACAAGTCACTATTATGGTCTTGGCGCGTCTCTAAGATGTTTTGCACTAAGGTTTGCAGCGCGCGTTTGGAGAAAATATCACAATCAAACGGAACGATGACACGATCAGCTGCGATCAATGCCGACAAAGTAAAAAAGTTAAACGCCGGTGGCGTATCAATGTACACCCGATCAAACTGCTGTGTTAAAAGCTTTAAGCCGTCTTTTAATTTATAAATTTTATGTTTGCTTTCAAGGGGCTGCAAAATATCGGCAAGCATGGGGCTGGCTGGAATCACTGATAAATTATCAAATCGGGTGGTGTGAATACAGTGCTCCAACCCTTGATTGCGACTACCCGTCATACCGCCAAACGGAAATGCAAACATCATCGGCATGGGGCTAGACGTCGCTTGCAGGGTTTGCGAAAAGAAATTTTCAATATTGGGTTCTGTGATATGCGCGGGATGAATGTCTGTGGCAGCATCGCCGATGATATATTGGGTAGCGTTGCACTGTGGGTCAAGGTCGATGAGTAGGGTACGCAAACCTTGATGGGCGCTCATCGCGGCAAGATTGACAGCAATGCTGGATTTACCAACACCGCCTTTTTGATTAAAAATGACTCGGGTAAGCATTGTGTAACCTAATATTTTTACAAGTAATCATGAGTATGCTAAAAAATCACGATTTTTGCTAGCAAATTTACAAGGTTAGAACAGTTAGGCTTGCTGCAGTGCCTTCACCAGTCGACCATGAATACCTTCAAAGCCGCCATTTGACATCACAATCACCGCATCGTCATCGCCAATGTGCGCTGCAATATGCTTAATAATCGCATCGGTCGATGTCATCACTTGTTGGTTGGCAGCATTGCCTATCGCATCGGCAACTGACCAATCTAAATTGGCAGGTTGATACCAAATGACTTGGTCGGCGATACTCGCTGACGGCGCAAGCAAACCTTGGTGGGTACCAAGTTTCATGGTATTTGAACGTGGTTCAATCACTGCCCAGATTTTACGGTTTGGGTTATCCGCAAAACGTTTTTTGGCACCATCGAGCGTGGTTTCAATGGCGGTTGGGTGGTGGGCAAAGTCGTCATAAACTTCTATCTGTTTGCCGTTGTTATCGATTGTACCGACCAGCTCCATACGGCGTTTGATGCCCGCAAAATTGGATAAGGCTTCACAGGCGTGTGCAACCGATACGCCAACATTGTAGGCTGCCGCAATTGCCACTAAACCATTATTGACGCTATGTAGCCCGCTCATCTGCCAATTGACTTGTCCTTTGTGCCCCTCAAACATGACTTCGTATTGGCTTCCGTCTTGTTTCACTAGCTTTGCTTGCCAATCCGCGTGTGAATTAGTGGCAGCAATCGCTGTCCGCCAAATCGGTGACCAACAGCCTTTTTTAAGGGTTTCTTCCAAGCTTTCGGTATCTGCTGGCATGATGATTTTGCCATTTGACGGTATCATGCGTACCATGTGATGGAACTGGGTTTGGATGGCGGCAAGGTTTGGGAAGATATCGGCGTGGTCGTATTCAAGGTTGTTTAAAATTGCGGTGGTTGGGCGATAGTGGACAAACTTAGAGCGTTTATCAAAAAAAGCACTGTCATACTCATCCGCTTCGATGACAAAGTAACCTTCATGATCCGCAGTTTTATCACTACCCAAATAACTACTGTGGGCAAACGCTTTTTTTAGGCGTTCATCTGGGGTATCAACAAGTGGCACGCCACCAATCAAAAAGCCGGCATCAATGCCTGCATAGTGTAAAATCCACGCCAGCATGGTGGTAGTGGTGGTTTTGCCATGCGTGCCTGCGACGGCTAATACATGACGGTATTGCAATACCTGCTCTGCCAAAAACTGCGGGCCTGAGGTATAAGGAATACGCTCATTGAGCATATATTCAACCGCTTCGATACCGCGCTTCATGGCATTGCCGACAATCACCAAATCAGGTGCAGGTTGTAAATGACTAGCGGCATACCCTTGTATAATCTCAACACCCGCATTTTCAAGCTGGGTGGACATTGGTGGATAGACATTGGCGTCTGAGCCTGTCACGGTATGTCCAAGGTCACGCGCAAGCAGCGCCAACGAACCCATGAAGGTACCACAAATACCAAGAATATGAATGTGCATAAGTTTGCCTTAGGTCAAATACGCATTAGCGGCTAACCAAAGCCGCTAAACCCTGCTAAAAATTAACAATTTTAAAGGACAAATCATGCTTTGTCAGCTATTAAATCCCGTTGTAGGTTAACTTGCTCGCAAACACCCATGTCTAGTTTTCGGCAACGCATCCTGCCAAAGAGGTACAGAAAATAGTTTTACAAATTACTATGACAGTGCTAAGTTACTATAAATTCACCAAAATAGTGTTTTTGCACTATTTTTATGAAGTTAAAGAATTGAGGAGTGGTATGAAAAGCAGTGAGTTATTAAACAGTTTAAAGCAGTGTCATAGCAATGAGCCAGAGTTTATTCAAGCGGTCGAAGAATTCTGGGAAGATATCGCAGCGGTTTATGACCAATCCACTGTTTATCAACACCTTAATCTATTTGACCGCTTAACCAACCCTGACCGTGTTATTCAATTTCGTATCAACTGGGAAGATGACCAAGGCAATGTTCAAGTCAACCGCGGTTGGCGTGTGCAATTTAACAATGCATTAGGCCCTTACAAAGGCGGTATCCGTTTTCATCCCAGTGTGAATCTTTCGGTACTAAAATTTTTAGGGTTTGAACAAATCTTTAAAAACGCATTGACCGGTCTGCCCATGGGTGGGGGTAAAGGCGGTTCAGACTTTGACCCAAAAGGTAAATCAGACGCCGAAATCCGTCGATTTTGCTATGCCTTTATGCGCGAATTAGCGCCTTATATTGGTGCAGATATAGACGTACCTGCGGGTGATATCGGTGTCGGTGGCCGCGAAATCAATTATATGTTCGCTATGTATAAGACGCTTAATCGTGAATTTACAGGGGTATTAACCGGTAAGACGGTGGGACAAGGTGGTAGCTTGATTCGTACCGAGGCAACGGGGTTTGGTCTTGTGTATTTTTTACAAAACATGCTAGAAGCCCATCATGACAGCTTGATGGCTAAAACTGTCCTAGTCTCAGGTGCGGGCAATGTATCGTTACATGCGGCACAAAAATGTATTGAGCTTGGCGCACAGGTACTGACATTATCAGACTCAAAAGGTACTTTATATCTCAAGCATGGCTTTACCTTAGAGCAAATTGAAGCGCTCAAAACTTATAAAGCGCAAGACAAACGTTTAAAAGACTTCATCGGCACCAGTGATGACGCAGAATGGATCGACGGTAGCCGCCCATGGCATATCAAAGCCGATATTGCCTTACCTTGCGCCACCCAAAACGAAATCAACGGGCACGATGCACAAAATCTGGTCAATCATGGCGTTAAATATGTGGCAGAAGGTGCCAACATGCCCAGTGACGCCGATGCCATCGCCATTTTCCAAAGTAAGGGCGTCATCTATGCGCCGGGGAAAGCCTCAAATGCCGGTGGGGTTGCGGTATCAGGTCTTGAGATGTCACAAAACTCGGTACGTCAATACGCCACCTTTGCGGTGCTTGATGAGCAATTAAAAACCATCATGAAAAATATCCATGACGATTGTTTTAACCATGGTAAACAAGCGGATGGGAGCATTGATTATAAAAAAGGCGCCAATCTAGCAGGTTTTAACAAGATTGCTAAAGCCATGGTGAATTACGGCATTTTATAATGTTAGAAGTAATCTTAAAAAACCCCTCATTAACTTTAATAAATAAAAGCTCCGTCATTGTGATGGCGTTTTTTATTGAAGCCATAGCAATTAGTCAGCACAAGCCTGAAAAAATTTAAAGCTGGTGCTAGGCAGCCAATTCACATTGAGTTTTTTGTTTTGTAATTGCACAAAGCCCACATGTCCACCATGCTCGCTGTACAGTAAGCGCACACAAGGTGACACATCGGCTTGGGTGGCAAGAATGCCCAAAAATGGGTCGTCTTTGGCAGTGATAATCAGCGTGGGTTTAGTGATGTTTTTGAGTACAGGTAGGGCAGAGGCTTGGATGTAATAATTCGCCCCTGTGCCAAAACCATGACGCGGCGCGGTATATAACTCATCAAACTCGTCAATCATCTTGATATTTTTTAAGGCGTTAACTAATGCTGGCTCGTCGACCTTTTTTAAGGCTTTTTGTAATAAAGGATTGAGCAAATAAGGCGTATACACCCGTTTGGCGACAAAACGATGCATGGCTTTTGCCGAAGTCGTCAAATCGACGGGCGCTGAAATCACCACCGCTGCTTCACAGGCAGCTGCATCGCCTTGTTCACCCATATAACGCGCCAGCATATTGGCGCCGAGCGACACGCCACTGGCTACAATTCGGCTATAACCGTACTGAGTTTTTAGCAGGTCAAACATATGCACTGCTTCGGCAGTATCACCCGCGTTATAGTCCAATTCTGAGGTATTATCCACCCCGCCGCAGCCGCGAAAATGGACGATAACCGCATCATACCCCAATCGGTGCGCTTGGTGGGCAAAGGCAATGGCGTAATGGCTATCACTGCTGCCTTCAAGCCCATGAAACATCACCGCCAATGGCTTATCGAGGTTTGGCTGATTGTCGGTATTGGCAAATACAAAGTCATAAGCCACTTGGGTGGTGCCGGTACGGTCAGGGTGAAGGTGACGCTGATAGTTAGGTTTTGGCAGTTTAATAAACTTGGGTAAAATGGTTTGAACGTGGGGATTGGCTAAGAAAAACGGGGTGCGAAATGGTGTTAGGGGTAGTTGGTGAATATTCATAATATGCCTAGTGATTGTTATGATTTTTGACTATTTTACGGCTTTTTGACAGTTTTTTCATGGCGACTTGTGAGGTAAGTTTGGGGTGTTATGTAGGGTTTTTGAGAAAAATTTTGCTAGGCTATCACTTTTACGCTGCTTCTTTGGTTATTGGCTTTTGGTTATTCGCTGGCTTTCACAGTTCCATAAAAGCCGATTTTTTCGCTGAGTGTTTGAACCGACTTTTGCGCAAGCTCCACGGTCAAAACGACATTTTTACCATAATCAACCTTTAAAATCATGGCATTAAAACCGTCTAATGTATGCCTGACAAAGGACTCATTGGCAAAATCGGTTTCAATCAGTATCAGGCTTAACGGCACAAACGCGTGCAAATTCATGTTATCAATCACGGCTTGCGCGGTGCTACTATAGGCACGTGTCAGACCGCCTGCACCAAGTTTGATACCACCAAAGTAACGCACCACAATCACCACGCAGTTACCAATGCCCTTGTGTTGTAACACGTTTAAAATCGGCTTGCCTGCCGTACCACTGGGCTCACCATCGTCATCAAAACCTGCTGAGGTAGTGTTGTGTGGGTCGCCAATAATATAGCCATAGCACACATGGCGCGCATCGGGATATTGGTTGCGTAATTGTTCCACGTGAAACATTAATTGCTCGCGGCTATCAATGGCAAATCCAAAGCCCAAAAATTGGCTTTTTTTAATCTCAAGTGTGGCAGTACATGGGTCGCTAAGCGTGTAATAGGTCATGGTTAATCTATGTTACAATAAACAAAACAAGCACTAGGATAACAAAAAAATGCGTTTAGACAAATTTTTAAGCAAAGCCACCGAGCTATCGCGTAAAGACTGCAAAAAAATCTTGCACGCAGGCGAAGTCACTGTCAATGGCGAGGTGGTCAAAGATTCAAGCTTACACATCGATGAAGTGGGTGACGATATCGAATGGGCGGGTGAGCCGTTATCAGTCGCGACGGGCAATCGCTACTTACTGCTATATAAGCCAGAAGGCTTTGAATGCACCCTAAAGCCAAAAGAATGGCCGATTGTTACAGACTTGATTGATGTACCCCAGCTAGGTAGTTTGCGGATTGCAGGGCGACTCGATGTCGACACCACCGGTGCGCTGCTACTTAGTGATGATGGTGGCTTTTTGCACCGTGTCACCAGCCCCAAACATCATGTGGCAAAAGTGTATGAGTTGACCCTTGCCGACCCAATGACTGAATCACAACAGGCATTTGCTATCAAAGAATTGGCAAAAGGCATCATGCTTGAGGATGAGTATGATAAAACCAAACCCGCTGAGTTAAGTTTTTCTGATGCTACCCATGCCAAGCTGGTACTCACGGAAGGCAAATACCACCAAGTCAAACGCATGATGGGCTACTTTGGCAATAAAGTCATTGAGCTACACCGTGCCAGCATCGGTAACATTACCTTAGCAGGATTAGAAAAAGGCGAAAGCCGATTTTTGACCGCTGAAGAAATTGACCAGTTTTAAGCATTTAGCGGCAATGTCACACCCACGATTTTCCAATGAATAAGCCCTTGGCGCTGTAAGCGGAGCGTTAAGGGATAGCCACGTACCTGTCCGGTGACTTCAAAACAGTTAACACCACAATAGTGTGTGGTCGGTTGGGTCTGTGACGTTGCTGTGGTGGCTTTGGGATTAGGCGATTGTAGTTGTTGTTTGATTTTTTGATTAAGCTCAGCTGAATTGCGCGCCAAAATCAAGTCTTTAATATCAATCTTATCCATCGCTACTGCCACCAAGCCCCCCAGTAGTTTGACATTTGTTTTGAGCAGCTCGGTGGTCGCTTGTCCTGTCAGCGCATACTGTACGCCCTCTGGCGTGACGGTATTATCCACGGCTTGATTGACCATTTTATTCACTAGGTCATCAGGGTTTAGCGTAATATTGAGCATCTGCAAAATAGGGGATTTTGCCACATGATTGGCTTTTTCCACCAATACAGGGCTTAGCTGCGATTTGATACTTTGCTGTAGTTGCGTAAATTCAATTGCTGCACTGATAGTGTCTGCTTGTTGTGCATCATAGGCTTTTTTCAGTTGGTACACTGCCCAATAAGGGGATGCAAATACCCAAGCGACGACAATCAGTGCGAGGATGATTAGCAAAGAGAATATTTTTTTCATAAATGACTATCAGGGTTAAAGTTTGCTAATTAGTTTAAAACAATGGGCTAAGCTGTTGCGTATTTTTCTTGCAAAAAAGGGAAAATATTTTTGCGCTGATTGCCGATTATTTGCTTGATTATTTAACAAAAATCGCCACTATATTGCATATTTTTAAATTTTAGTCTTTCAAAGGTTTGGCAGCTGTTAAACGTTGCTACCGGTCGAATCCACTCTTCCGTACTGTCAAAACTATGCTGCCAAAGGAGTTACTATGTCAAAACGCGATTTTTATGAAGTATTAGGGGTAGATAAAACCGCTAATGAACAAGAAATCAAAAAAGCCTACCGCAAACTTGCGATGAAATACCATCCAGACCGTAACCCTGATGACCCTGCCGCCGAAGAAAAATTCAAAGAAGCCTCGATGGCGTACGAAGTGCTAAGTGATGACAGCAAACGCTCAGCGTATGACCGTATGGGGCATGCCGCGTTTGAAAATGGCATGGGCGGTGGCGGTTTTGGCGGTGGAAACTTCCAAGACATTTTTGGCGATATTTTTGGCGGCATGGGCGGCGGTCGTGGTGGCAGTGCGGGCGGCTTCCAAGACATTTTTGGCGACATCTTTGGGGGTCGCACAGGGGGTGGACGTAGCAGACGCGGTTCAGATTTACGCTATATGCTTGATTTGACGCTTGAAGAAGCGGTGCAAGGGACAAAAAAAGAAATTACCTTTACCGCACCTGCCCCTTGTGAAACTTGTGATGGTAAGGGCGCCAAAGACAGCAGCGATATCGTGACCTGCGCAACTTGTGGTGGTGCGGGTGTGGTACGTATGCAGCAAGGCTTTTTTGCTGTGCAACAAACCTGCCCCAACTGTGGCGGCTCAGGTAAACAAATCAAAAATCCTTGCAATGACTGTCATGGCTCGGGTGTTAAAGAAAAATCACGCACCCTTGAAGTCACCATTCCTGCCGGCATCGACAATGGCGATCGGGTACGTTTAACGGGCGAAGGTGAAGCGATTACAGGCGGTGAAAGCGGTGACTTGTATGTTGAAATCCGTGTGGAACAGCACCCTATTTTTACCCGTGAAGGCGCTGACTTATACATGGATGTGCCAATCAGCTTTGCAGATGCAGCCTTAGGTCGTGAGGTGGAAGTACCAACGCTTGAAGGACGTATCAATTTACGCATTCCTGAAGGTACCCAAAGCCACAAAGTATTCCGTATCAAAGGCAAAGGCGTTACTCCCGTGCGCACGACGATGAGAGGTGACTTGTTATGCCGTGTGGTGGTAGAGACACCGACCAACCTTAACAACGAACAAAAAGAGCTACTTCGTCAACTACAATCATCCATGGGTGATCATCAACAATCACCACAGAAAAAATCCTTCTTTGATAAACTCAAAGAAGATGTCAAAGACTTGTTTGACTAGGTTTTATTGGTCTGATAGATGTTTCACGTGAAACATTAAACCCTTGTAATGATTGCAAGGGTTTTTTTTGGCATAAGCCAGTATTGAGTTAAGCTAGGATTCAGCGAGACAAGCTGTTATGATTTGAACTTAAAAAGTTATGCAAGAAAATCAGGCTAGAAAATCAGATTAGCAAGTTATACTAGGTAATTGGGCGAGATAAAGGATAAACAAATGGTAAAAATCGGGGTCATAGGCGCAGGTGGGCGCATGGGACGTATGCTGATTCAAGCAGTGGCACAAAACCCACAAACTACCCTTGCAGGGGCGATAGAGCGTCAAGGTTCAAGCTTGGTGGGCGTCGATGCGGGCGAGCTAGTTAATCTCGACAAAACTAATGTCGCTTTGGTCGATGACTTGGCAGGGGTCATTCATGATATTGATGTGCTCATAGATTTTAGCTTGCCTGAGTCGACTGCCAAAAACTTACAACTTTGTGCTGCCAAAGGCGTCAATATGGTCATTGGGACAACAGGCCTAAATGATGAGCAAAACGCCATATTAAAACAGGCAAGTGAAAAAATCGCCATCGTGTATGCGGGCAACTACTCAACTGGGGTGAATTTAACCCTTAAACTGCTTGAAATGGCTGCCAAAGCATTTGGTGACAGCGCCGATGTCGAAGTCATTGAAGCCCACCATAAACACAAAATTGATGCGCCATCGGGTACCGCTTATATGATGGCTGAAGCGGTTGCCAAAGGACGCGGTCAAAACCTAAAAGACGTGGCGATTTATGGCCGCGAAGGTCAAACTGGCGCGCGCAAAGCAGGCGAGATTGCTATCCATGCCATTCGCGGTGGCGAGATTGTCGGTGACCATACGGTGATGTTTATCGCCGATGGCGAGATAGTTGAAATCACTCATAGAGCCCGTGAGCGCATGACTTTTGCCGCAGGGGCGGTGCGTGCTGCGGTGTGGGTCAATGAGCAGCAAACAGGACAGTTTGATATGCAAGATGTGCTTGGGCTTAAAGATTAGCACCAACTGCTTGTACAACAAAAAAGCCGAAACATTGCCAAAGTGTTTCGGCTTTTTTATTAGCCAATGCTTATTTGGTTTTGGGTTGTAGCACTTGTTTTTTAAAGCCCGCTTTTTTCATTAGGGTTTCTAAACCATTACGCACTGCTAGCGTTAAATTTTTTGATTTGGTGAGTTGGGCTGCAAATTTTTTCTTAGAGTCAGGGGTTGGTTTTGGATTGGCGATGACGATTTGAGCGGCAGCGATATCGCTACTTAGCGTTTCGATATATTTGTCACGCAAGTTTGATACGCTAGGCTCGGTCAATTTGATTGCCGCAAATTTTTGTTTTTGGTAGCTCTTATAGGCAATCACCTCATTTAAAAACTGGGTCTGAATCGCGGCTTTTTGGGCATCGGTTTTGGCTTCGGCAACTTTAGGTTGGTATTTTTTTTCGATTTCAGCTTGTTTGACTTGGGTCTCAGCTTCCATCGCTTGACCCGCTTTGATTAAGGTCAATAGATTTTGCTGTAGCACGGTGGGTGCTGTTTGGTTGGTAGTTTGGGTAGTAGCACGAGTAGGCGTGGGATTGGTGGGCGCTGCATGCGCAACCTCTGTGGCAAGCACGGCAAGGGTCAAAGCTGTCAGAATTTTAGGGTGCATAAAAACCTCTTGATTTCTTTGTAGTACGCTTGTTTTTTTAATTCAATTAAACAGGGCTTTAAATTTGCGGGTTAAAACCCCGTTGCAAATTAGTAGTTCTGATATGTTGGTGCGTTTTTTCGTCTTAACGTTAATTAATTGGACACTAAAAGGGCACTACCATAACAGGTAACTGATTGAAAAATCAATAAAAAGTATAATAAAAATTGGTGTAAAAAAGCCGCTAAGCTGCAACAAGCATTTGGCAAGTTGACTACGCTAGCGGCTGTACATCATAGCGGCGTTAGATTAGCTGGGGCTTAAACTTCTTTATACAACTGCTTACCTTCCTCAATAAATTTTTGCTTCATCTGCTCCATGCCCAGGCGTACTTCATCGGCAGACGCTTCACCGACTTGCCTGACCAATTCGGTATCCACCTGCTTGATAGCGTGGCTGGCATCCGATAACTCACCTGTATCAGGGGTGATATCTTGCCCAAGCTGTGGCTTATTAAAATCAAGCCCTGCTGCATAATCTCGCACATTTTGGGTGATTTTCATCGAGCAGAATTTTGGACCACACATCGAGCAAAAATGCGCCGATTTATGCGCTTCTTTTGGCAAGGTTTCATCATGGAATTCACGAGCCGTGTCTGGGTCTAGGCTCAGATTAAACTGGTCGTCCCAGCGAAACTCAAAACGCGCTTTTGACAAGGCGTTATCCCGCGCTTGGGCACCTGGGTGTCCTTTTGCCAAATCTGCCGCATGTGCTGCGATTTTGTAAGTGATGATACCGTCTTTGACATCCTTTTTATTCGGCAGACCTAAATGCTCTTTTGGCGTGACATAGCACAGCATGGCCGTGCCGTACCAACCAATCATCGCCGCACCAATGGCGGAGGTGATATGGTCGTAGCCTGGGGCGATATCGGTCGTCAAAGGCCCAAGGGTGTAAAAAGGCGCTTC
Organism: Moraxella sp. CTOTU49097; assembly: GCF_032064105.1. Classification (NCBI taxonomy): domain Bacteria; kingdom Pseudomonadati; phylum Pseudomonadota; class Gammaproteobacteria; order Moraxellales; family Moraxellaceae; genus Moraxella; species Moraxella sp. CTOTU49097. The sequence goes on from NZ_DAMBOA010000007.1 coordinate 21,940, forward strand.
TTTACAGACTTCAAGCTGTAAGTCCATGTTTTCTTTGATACGGTTCATGGCAACGTGCCCTGGACCTTCAATCATAACTTGTACATCATGTTGCCATGCCACTTGGGTCAGCTCGCCCAAGGTTTTGAGCTCACCAAACTGCGCATCATCGTTGGCGTCTTGTAGGCAACCGGGACGCAAACCGTCACCCAGACTAAACGCCACATCGTAGGCTTTCATAATCTCGCAAATTTCTTCAAAGTGGGTATAAAGAAAATTCTCTTTATGATGGGCAAGACACCACTGTGCCATAATCGAGCCGCCGCGGCTGACGATGCCTGTCAAACGATTGGCGGTCACCGGTACGTAGCGCAGCAGTACACCCGCGTGAATGGTGAAATAATCGACACCTTGCTCGGCTTGTTCAATCAAGGTGTCTTTAAAGATGTCCCATGTCAAATCTTCGGCAACGCCATCCACTTTTTCTAGGGCTTGATAAATCGGTACGGTACCGATGGGCACGGGCGAGTTACGGATAATCCATTCACGGGTTTCATGGATATGCTTACCGGTTGACAAGTCCATGATGGTGTCCGCGCCCCAACGGGTAGCCCAGGTCATCTTGGCAACTTCTTCATCAATGCTAGAGCCCAGGGCTGAATTACCGATATTGGCGTTGATTTTAACCAAAAAATTGCGCCCAATAATCATCGGTTCTGATTCGGGATGGTTGATGTTATTGGGAATAATCGCCCGTCCCGCAGCGACTTCGGCACGCACAAATTCTGGGGTGATGAGTTTGGGGGTATTGGCACCAAAGTTGTTACCAGCGTGCTGACGCATATCAGTCAGGCCATGTTGTTTTTGGGTTTCACGGATGGCGATGTATTCCATCTCTGGGGTGATGATGCCTTGTTTGGCGTAGTGCATTTGGGTGACGTTTTTGCCATTGAGCGCTCGTCTTGGCTTGTCGATATGCCCAAAGCGCAGGTTGGCAGTGGCGATATCATTGGCACGCTCATTGCCGTATTGGCTTGAGAGTTTGGCAAGTTGCTCGGTGTCGCCGCGCGCTTCTATCCAAGCTTGACGCAGTTTTGGTAAGCCTTTGGTTAAGTCAATTTTGACATTGGGGTCGGTATACACCCCTGAGGTGTCATACACATAAAACGGTGGGTTTTTTTCGCCTTCTGCCTTGCCAAAACCACCCACCGGGGTATCGGTCAAGGTGATTTCTCGCATCGGCACTTGGATGTCAGGGCGTGAGCCTTGGATGTAGACTTTGCGAGATGCCGGCAAGGCGCGCGTCAAATCACGTGCTTCTTCTTCAAAGCGGTCGTCGGTAGGGTCACGGTGGGCAGGGGTTTTGTGGGTAACGTTGGTAAGTTGGTTCATAGCGAGTCCATGTTATGTTATGAAGTGATGGTTTGCTGGACTCGGGCGAAGATAGGTGAGTAGGACTGTTTCTAGTAAAAAACTAATTCTAGAAAAAACTGTTTCTAGTAAAAGGCTGATTCTAGTAAAAGGCTGATTCTAGAAAAATACTGGTCTAACTAACCTATAGACGACTTCCCTACGACGGTATTAACCGTTTCAGGTTCGACGGGTATGTCTCAGCCGCTGGTATGTCATCCAACTGCACCCCGAGTCAATATCTCCATATTAACAAAAACTCACAGGTTTACCTAATAGATTTTTAGCCATTTTTTACCGATGATTTACTGCACTAAATTACTGATTTTTTTGACAACTATCGGTATGATAGAGGCTCCTTGGTTGTTGAAAATGTTGTAATTATTGATATGGAATGCATCTGTTTGTGGAATCGTAAAGCGACTGGCGCCCGATGGCGGTTAGGGGCGATGGCAGTGTCATTGATAGGGTCGATGTCCCTCAGCCCAGCCGCGATGGCAAAAGATTTGTGGGAATTGTATAGCGCAGCCCAGCGTACCAATGGCAACTGGGCAGGGCAGCAATATGACTATTTGGCAACGCAAAAAAATGTGCAGCTGGCGTTTGGCGATATGCTGCCGCAAGTGGGACTACAAGGCAGTGTCAAACGTAATCAGTTTTATCCCAAAGACGATAACATCCCTGATACGGGCAATACCGCAAGCCAAGTCGGTATCGGACTGCGCCAAGCCTTGTTTCGTGCTGATAAATGGGCAAACTATGAAAAAGCCGTGCTCGCCAGTCAAGCCAATGACATCCAGCTATTACAGCAGCATCAGCAACTAATCGAGCAAATCAGCAAAGCCTATCTCAATGTATTGCGCGCTGAAGCGATGACAGATAGCCTTAATGCCGAGTTCACTGCACTCAAAGCACAAAATGACATGATGCAAGCGAGACTCGCGCAAGGGGTAGCGGCGCGGGTAGATACCGAAGAGAGCCGTGCAAGGCTTGAAAGCGTCAGCGCCTCTATTGCCAACAATGACGTGGCAATCGTGAATGCCAAACAGCAGTTATCACTGCTCACCGGTCAACCAATCAATCAGCTAGACAGTATCAAATTACCGCCTGATTTGAATCTGGTGGCAAGTCAAAGTATCGAAAACTGGATGCAGCAGTCACAAAATAATAATCTTGATATTCAGCTAGCACAAACCCAAGTGGCGATTGCCAACAAACAAGTCGATTATCTCAAAGCCAATATCTATCCCCGTGTCGATTTGGTAGGCAATGTGGGGTGGCAAGATTATACCCATAATAACCAAAGCGCTATTGATGGCACCAATTATAGCTTTGGGGTAGAAGTGGATTTTCCGTTTTATACCGGTAGGCGGACACGCGCAGGCGTTGAGCAAGGAAATCTGCAAGCACAAGCGGCAAAAAGTCGCCTCGCCTATGTGTACCAAGCCGCCATGACTCAGACTAGCCAAGCGTATCTAAATTTGGTCGCACAGCGTGCCACGATTAAAGCCCAGCAAGTTGCGGTGGATGCCAATCGCCGCGTCGCCCAAGCGTCAAAAACAGGCTATGATTTGGGGGTGCGCTCGATGGTAGATACACTACTGGCAGAGCGCCAATATCACGCTGCCAAACGCGATTTGATTAATGCGTATTTTGATTATCTAAATGCCTACATTGACCTACAAAAAGCTACGGGCAATCTGACCGATGAGACGGTCAAAGTGTTAGATAATCAGCTGATTTGATGCTCTTTTTTGGCAAAGTTTTAAGCTAAAAAACCCCGCCAATCGGCAGGGTTAATTTGCGTAGTACAGTTAAACAGATGACTATTTAACTTTCGTCCATTCTTTACGAACCGCAGCTTTGGTGCCGGCAGGTAGCGGAACGTAGTCGAGTGCAGTTGCTTGTGCATTGCCGTTAGTAAATGCCCAGTCAAAGAATTTAAGCGCTTCTTTGGCTTTTGCACCGCCTGTACGAGGTACGAGGATGAAAGTTGCTGCAGAGATTGGCCATGCGTTGGCTGCTGGCATGTTAGTGATAGTCACTGCAAAACCAGGATATTGTGCCCAGTTAATGTTTGATGCGGCTGCAAACGTTGAATCGTCTGGTAGTACAAATTTACCGGCGCGGTTTTGAAGTTGGGTATAAGCTAAACGGTTTTGTTTTGCGTAAGCATACTCAACATAACCGATGGAGTTTGCAACACGTTGTACGTTGCTTGATACGCCTTCGTTACCTTTACCACCCACGCTTGCTGAAGCATTAGGCCATTTAACGGTTTTGTCCGCGCCTACTTTTGATTTCCAATCGCTTGATACTTGGCTTAGGTAGTTAGTAAATACGAAAGTGGTACCTGAACCGTCTGAGCGATTAACAGTGGTAATCTTAGCGGCAGGTAGGGCAACGCCTGGGTTTAATGCTTGGATACGTGCATCGTTCCAAGTAGTGATTTTGCCCATATAGATGTCAGCAAGGACGGCGCCCGATAGTTTTAATTGACCTGGTTTGACGCCAGCGATGTTGACCACAGGTACGATACCGCCAATGACTGCGGGGAATTGGATTAAGCCGCTGGCATTTAGTTCTGCTGGGCTCATGGGCGCATCAGTGGCACCAAAATCAACCGTTTTTGCTTGGATTTGTTTGATACCGCCTGAAGAGCCGATACCTTGGTAGTTTACTTGGTTGCCTGTTGCTTTTTGATAATCGCTTGCCCATTTTGAGTAAACAGGTTGTGGGAAGGTTGCACCTGCACCTGTGATGTTGACAGCATTGGCTTGTACGCCTACAGCAGCGAATGCCACACTGACGATTAAATGTGATAGTTTCATAATAATTCCTTGATGGACAAATAAGATAATTGTCAGGGAAGATAGTAAATTAGCTTAGGGCGTCGCCAACCAATATGTCGCGTTTTAAATCACCCAACGCTGAAAAATTGTTGCCATGTTAATGTAACAAAATGTCAAATCTGTTACGGTTATGTTAAAGTTTGATGACATTGAAATCTTTGTTAGGTTTTTTGTTTGGTTTATATGATGCGATATCAGCGAATAGTCGCGCTGTTTTTCATCATTTTGTCGTAATTTTTAGTTATAGTTAGCTTTTCTTTAACGGCTTTTTTAATCACAATTTTGCACAGTCCATGAGTCACAATCCATGAGTTAGGAAGGGAAATATGAATTTAATTGGTGAGCATTTATCAAAAAGTTATGACCAGGATTTACAAAACTTGGTCAATTTGTTTTTAAAAATGGGTGGCATGGCAGAAGCCAATCTCACCAAAGCAATTGAATCTTTGGTAAAAAGTGATGTGGCGCTTGCCGAAGATGTCATTGATGGTGACAAAGAAATCAACTTTACTGAGCAGCAGCTTGATGATTTGGTGGTCAAAGTATTGGCACGTCGTCAACCTGCTGCCACCGACTTACGCCTAATCATGGCAGTGAGCAAATGCGGCGCTGACATTGAACGTATTGGTGATGAAGCCAAAAAAATCGCCAAGATGGCGCGCCGTGCCACCCGTGAAGGTCAATCACCGATTGGGTATCATGAAGCGCATCAAATGGGTAATTTTGTGCAGATGATGCTAAAAAATGCACTAGAAGCTTTCGCCAAGTTTGATGCAACAGGCGCTTACCAAGTGATAGAGCAGGATAATGAAATTGATGCGATGTACAAATCCGCGTCACGTGCGATGATGACCTACATCATGGAAGATGGTCGCTATGTAGCAAAAGTCATTGATATTTTATGGGTGCTGCGTTCGATAGAGCGTATTGGTGCGCATGCGCGTAATATCGCTGAGCAATTGATTTTTTGTATTACCGGTGAAGATGTGCGTTATCAAAAACTGGGTGCCAAAAAGGACAGCGCGCTGAATCCGGCGGCTAGCCATGAAATCGCCGATGCCTCACTAGATTATCAACCGAGCAATGGCGAAAACTAACGTTTTTTAGTCAAACCTGCTTTTAACCTGAATTGGTTGTCAGGGTTAGGTTATTTTAATGGACGGTTGCATGGTATTTTTAGGTGATTCTGCTACACTGTAGCCTATTAACTTTGGTGAAAAAACGATAGGAAACACCATGTCTAGCGAATCACTTAACACTCCAATCCCCACATCCACTGGGGAAAATATTACCCAAAAATCGTTACTTATTTTTGACTTGGACGGTACGTTGATTGATAGCGTCCCAGATTTGGCGGACGCCGTCAATGCGATGCTAACTACGCTTGGCAAAGCCAACTTTAGCGAAGATGTCATCCGCAACTGGGTGGGCAATGGCGGCAAAGTACTGGTGCAACGTGCTTTATCAGGCTCACAAACCATTGACCCCAATCTCACTGAAAACGATACCAATCAGGCGCTTGCCCTGTTTTTTGACTACTACCATCAAAACACCTGCGTCAGAACCCAGCCCTATGCAGGGGTGAGCGAAGGGCTGCGTCAGCTTAAAGAGCAAGGCTATACCCTCGCTATCGCCACCAATAAACCCATTGATTTTGTTCCTGCGATTGTAGAAAAATTGGGTTGGCAAGACCTTTTTGCTTATATTTTGGGTGGTGATAGCTTGCCTGCCAAAAAACCCGACCCGATGCCGCTACTGCATGTCTGTGACCAATTAGGCTTTAGCATCGCTCAAAGCTATATGATTGGGGATTCCAAAAACGATATTTTGGCAGGGCAAAATGCGGGCATGGATACGCTTGGATTGTCATACGGCTATAACTATGGGCAGGATATTCGTGATTATCATCCGACCCAAACCTTTGATGACTTTGCCACGCTGACTGAGTTTTTGAGTCATGCACGAGTTTAACTATCATCTCAACTTTGATACGCTGAATTTTCGCGAACACCCAGCGTTGTATCGGGTGGGGCGCGGTGAGCAAGGGGTGTTATTGGTGGAGCCGTATAAATCCGAGATTTTGCCGCATTGGCGATTTGCTACGCCAGAACTTGCGCGTGAGAGCAGCAATACCATCTATGCGATGTTTTTGGACTACCTTGCTAAAGGGGATTTTGTCGGTGCTGATATGGCGCGTAAATTTATCCAAATGGGTTATACGCGCTCACGGCGTTATGCCAATCACAAAGGGGGCAAAAAATATGACGGCGCTGTCCCTGACGCTAAAAAAGGACAAAGTGGCGCGCATGGGCGTGAGCAATTGCCGCAGCAATCACAACAGCTTGACTCTGCCCAAATAAAAGCCCAATCCGCGCAAATTTTTAAGCAAAAATGGGATGAATGCCGCGCCAATGCGGACTACAAAGCGCTAAAAAAACAGTTTGAAGCCAAATACGTCAACCACACCCAATACGATAACCTGCCGCCCACATTTTTTCGCGAGCATCCGTTTTTATAGCCTTGCTATATCTTGCTCTATGATGAGTTAGCACGAAAATTAGGCATTCGTTAATTGGCTGCGATAACTTAATGCCTCAGTTAAATGCGCGGTTTGGATTGCTTCACTGCCTGCTAAGTCCGCAATCGTGCGGGCGACGCGAAGGACGCGATGATAACCGCGCGCGGATAGATTCAGCCGACTTTGTGCCATTGCCAAAATACGACTTTCTGCATCGCCAAGCGGCGCAAATTGGTCAAGTTCACTGGGGGAGAGTTCATTATTGGCTTTGCCCTGTCTGGCTTGCTGACGCTGATAGGCTTGTATCACCCGCTCACGCACTGCCGCAGAAGATTCACCCCTCTGTGCTGACTGCAAATCACTGGCAGGCAGGGCAGGCACGGTAATATGCAAATCAATACGGTCTAGCAAAGGTCCTGATAGCTTTTCTTGATAGCGTTTGATTTGCTCAGGTCGGCACTGGCAGCGACCTGATTTATCCCCATAGTAGCCACAGGGGCAGGGATTCATCGCTGCTACCAGCTGAAAATTGGCGGGAAAGCGTACTTGAGAGTTGGCACGGCTGATGACAATTTCTTTGTTCTCGATGGGCTGTCTGAGTACCTCAAGCACCTTGCGATCAAACTCTGGAATCTCATCCAAAAATAACACACCCCGATTGGCGAGGGTGATTTCACCGGGTTTGGGCGACGAGCCGCCGCCCACGAGCGCCACTGCTGAAGTAGTATGATGGACTTGGCGAAAAGGGCGTGTGCCGTAGTCATAATCACTGTTGGCAATCGAATAGATACTGGCAACTTCAAGCGCTTCATGGTCGTTGAGCGGTGGCAAAATGGTGGGTAGGCGAGATGCCATCAAGGTTTTGCCTGTCCCCGGTGAGCCACAAAATAGTAGCGAATGCCCGCCTGCTGCCGCAATCTCTAGCGCACGTCTGGCTTGGTGTTGTCCTTTGACATCGGCTAAATCAAGCATGTAACTGGCTGATTGGTAAGATGCCTTGTGCTCGGCTTGGCTAAGTGGTTGCTCATTCATCAAGTGTTGGCACACCGCTTTAAGGGTATCGGCTTGCAACACCTTCACGCCATCGACTTTGACCGCTTCATCGGCATTGTCTTTGGGAACAATCAAGGTTCGCTGCTCCGCCTTGAGTGCGCGTGATACTGCCAACGCCCCAGCAATGCCTCGTAAATCGCCATTGAGCGCCAATTCGCCAATAAACTCGTACTGCGCAAGCACCGTTTCATCAATTTGACCACTCGCTGCCAAGATGCCTATGGCAATGGGCAAATCAAGCCGTGCGCCATCTTTGGGTAAATCCGCGGGCGCAAGGTTGATAGTTAATCTGCGATTGGGAAATTGAAAACCCGAGTTGATAATGGCAGAGCGCACCCTATCTTTACTCTCGCGTACCGCTGCTTCGGGTAATCCGACCATGGTCACAGCTGGCAATCCTTGAGATAGATGTACTTCAACCATCACGCTTGGCGCGTTTAAACCCACCACCGAGCGTGTATATACTTGAGCAAACGACATTTTTAAAATCCTTTTCCAACCACTTGGCGGCTACCTTGACATACAGCAGGCAGTTTTTTTATGGCAGCAACTAGACAATTTTTGATAAAAACGGCTAAATCATAGCATAATTCATCTGCTTTCTCATCATCGGCTATCTATGATGACTATGTTATAATCACAACCAATATTCCGAGAATTTTACGCTACACGCTATACGAGACTATTATGACAGACCAAACTCGCCCTTTATCTGACAGCGAACTGCCCACCTTTGATCGTCCTGTCGAAATCATCGAAAATCCGTATGCCAATGCCAATCGTAGCTACACGACCCAAACCCATTTGTTTAATGAAGCTATCATCAATAAATACAACCGCTCAGGTCCCCGTTATACCTCGTACCCAACCGCGCTAGAATTTACCCCGATTACTGACGGCATGGAAGCCCGCGTTTTGGCAGAAAAAGACCCACGGGTGCCAGTGTCTTTGTATTTTCATATCCCGTTTTGTCGCCATCTGTGCTATTACTGCGGCTGCAATAAAATCATCACCAAGAAAAACAGTGATTCAGGCGACTATTTAGCGTATCTTTTTGCCGAAATTCGGCATAAACGCAGCTTGATGCAAGGGGACCCTATCGTCGAACAAGTACATTTTGGCGGGGGCACACCCACCTTTTTGACTGATGATGAGTTGGTCAAATTGTGGAACTTTTTGCAAACCCAGTTTACTTTTAGCGATAAACCTACCGCTGATTATTCGATTGAAATTGACCCGCGAGAATTGCGTCCGACCACGCTTGAGATATTGCGTGGACTTGGGTTTAATCGGGTGAGTTTTGGTGTGCAGGATTTGCAAGAAAAAGTACAAATTGCCGTCAATCGCGTGCAGTCAGAAGAAATGATTCAAGGCGTGATGACGGAAGCTCGCCGCCTTGGGTTTCATTCTATTAATATTGACTTGATTTATGGGTTACCGCACCAAACGGTGGATAGCATGCGCAATACGGTTGAGCGCATCATCGATATATCGCCAGACCGTCTGTCTGTTTTTAACTATGCCCATTTGCCAGAGCGATTTAAAGGTCAGCGTCAAATCAATGAAGCGGATTTGCCAAGCCCTGCCGACAAACTGACCATGCTCGGTAATACCATCCATGCACTGACTGACGCAGGCTATCAATATATCGGCATTGACCACTTTGCCAAGCCTGATGATGAGCTGGCGATTGCGCAACGTGAGGGCAAATTGCACCGCAATTTTCAAGGGTATACCACGCATGGTAATTGTGATTTACTGGGGTTTGGGGTGTCGTCGATTAGCCAGATTGGTCTTCATATTTTGCAAAATCCAACGGATTTGAATGATTATCAAAATCTCATCAATGCGGGAAAATTGCCTGCGGTGAAGGTGATTTCTGCGCGCTTGCCTGACTTGCTGCGCCGTTATGTGATTATGAATCTGCTATGCCATGATTATATTGATTTTAAAGATGTGAATGCGCGCTTTAGTATTGACCCGATGACCTATTTTATTGATGAAATCCGCCAACTGGGCGAGATGCAAGCGGATAAACTCGTTGATATGGATGCCAAAGGCATTCGGGTGTTACCAAAAGGGCGACTGCTTGGACGTAATGTGGCGATGGTGTTTGATACTTATTTGGCGAGTAAAGAAGGCAATCGCTTTAGTAAGGTGATTTGATTTTAAAGAGAATGGTTATGAAAAAATTTTTGTTCGTTGCCTTATTATCGCTCAGTAATGTTGCGACGGCTGAAAATATTCCAAAAGCCTTTCAAGGAAAGTGGGTCGGCACTTGGCAAAGCCACATCAAGTCCAATGAAGTTAAAGCCTATTGTCAATTAAATGACTTTGACCACGTTTTAACGTTATCAATCAATAAAAATACCATGCAAATGAATTACTGGGAAGCAAGCGAAACAGTCAGTAATTTTAAATTTAGCCAAGTGAAACCTAACTATTTTTTAGGAACAGCAAAATTTGTACAGAGTGGATTTCTAACCGATGATGACGGTAACTTAATCGATAAAGATATTGTACTCAACCGTAAAGTTGAATTTATGCTAAAAAAGGGTGAGTTGATTGAGCTATATCGAGATGACCAAAACGATACAGGCAAATCCATTTGGTATAAACGCTACTGGAAAAAATGTAATTAGTGTTAATTTTAGGAAATGAAATGACCCATAAAATCCCCACCGACTTACTCAAAAAATCTGCCCACTGGCGCGAAGACATCCAGTTCACCCAAGACGTACTCGGCAAGCCGTTTCACTTTACCAGCACTTGGGGAATTTTCTCGCCCGAAAAACTCGATGAGGGCAGCCTTATGCTGCTTGACTATATCGAGTTCAAAGACGATGACCACTCAATCGACCTAGGCTGTGGCTATGGTGTACTAGGGATGACTGCCGCCCGTGAATGTCCAAACGGACAGCACCTGCTCATCGACAAAGACTTTGTGGCGGTGGAATATGCCAAACTTAACTGCCAAAAAAACCATTTAAATAATGCCCAAGTTCAGCTATCCAATGGCTTTCGTGATGTTGAAAAAGACAAAAAATTTAGCCTAGTGATGAGTAACTTACCTGCCAAAGCCAGTAAAGAGCAGCATTATCTGTATTTGCTCGATGCCTACAATGCGATGGAAAGTGGCGCACGGTTTTACGTGGTGACCATCAACGGCTTGCGGGACTTTATGAAACGCTCATTTGCTGAAGTTTTTGGTAATTCGGATAAAATCAAGCAAGGTAAAACTTATACCATTACCTTAGCAATCAAAGACTAACGCCCTTCAGCTAAATTCTGACCGTTTGGGTTTTTGATTTACTGTAGGCTCGTAACCGAATGTACAGGGTCTTGGTGACGGTGGCGACCACTTCATTTTGGTCGTCAACCACCTGTACCTCATAGTTGCGGAACACCGCTTTACCATCCTTTGCTAAGGCTTTTATGGAATCGATTTCGGTGTCATCAAGGTGAAAATCGGCAAACACATCGCTTTTGCCCGCTTTAACAAAATCAATGCTCGCCGACTTGTCCCATACCACGTACTCATTGCCCAGCGCTTGCATCAACAAAATCATCAAAAATGGGTCGGTCATCGAATACAAACTGCCCCCAAACTGGGTGCCGACGATGTTTTGATTGAGTTTGTTTAAGGGTAAACGCACGCGAATATGGTGGTTGATAAAATCAAGGCTTTCAACACGGATACCTGCCCCAAAATATGGCGGATAAAAGTTAAAAAACTGCTTTAAAAGCTTGGGGTTATGAAACGGATTAAAGTAATCTTTGGCTTGAGATTGAAAGGTTTGGCTTAGCTTGGATAAATTGGATAGCTTAGATAACATGGCAGACTCGTTTTTAACATGAAAAAAAGTAGTGGACAACACGCCATTGGCAAGGCAACAATGCTATTGTATGATGGATACCACTGATAGCAAAGCGTGACAAAATAATGGCAAAAGGTAAAGCAAAAAATAACGAAGATGAAGCATTCTGGGAGGCGATTTTGGCGGAAAAAGCGCCATCGCCACCGTGTGAATTGTGTGGACGTGATGAAGTTGAACTAACCCAGCATCATCTGATTCCCAAATCCCGCCACGACAAAGCCCGTACCAAACGCGAATTTAGCCGTGATGAAATGAAAAACGACATCGCCATGCTGTGTCCTGCTTGTCATGCACAAGTGCATGAAGTGTTTAGCAACCAAGAATTATCCAGCTACTACCATACGGTTGAGCGGCTAAAAGAACATACCGAGATGCAAAAATTTATCAATTGGGTAAAAAAACGCCCCGCTGGGCAAACTATTCGTGTCAAAAGTGGGGGTTCAGATTAAGATAATAACCACTTTTTAACCAGCTTGGTATAGCGCGGCATCACCACATACACCATCATAAACACCACCAGTCCGGTGATAATCAGTTTGGCAAGTAACGGTGTAGGGTGAACATTTAAAGCGTTAACAACTTGTTCGTACAGCCAAAAAATTACCGTGACTAGGGGAAAAATCGCTGACCAAGTCAGTAAAAACTGTTTCCAAGGTTTTGGCGTGGGTGGGGGCGAAACGTTGACCAAGTGTGGGTTTTGTGTCGGCAGTGGCTGAAATAAAAATTCTAACCCGCTTTGCACGTGATAGTTGTCATCATCTAGCAAATAAGGTTTGACCTCATCAATCAACTGGCGGCGTTCAGATGACGCCAGCCATGTGTGCAAATGCTCAGCCGTATCAAATCGCAAAATCACGGTAAAGGTTTGGGTCTTGCCCGCTATCGGGGTGATGACATGGCGATCAATAAACCCTGCAAACGGCTTTGAAAGCGTATCAACCTTTTCGAGCCACATTTGATAATGCACATGGTGCTCAGGCTTGACCCGATGACTAATGATTGCCGTCGCGCCTTGGTGGACAGAATGTAATGCGTTCGCGGTCGACGACATAAATTTTGCCTTGATAAATTGAGTTAATTGTAAAATTGCGATTCAGAAATTCTAACTAGTTTATGTTTATAATTTCTCTGACAGTATATCTATTTCATCAAATATTGGCAGTAAATTTACAGTCATCATATAGCTACCATAGTCAATAAAGGTAAGTTTATTGATGTTATCTTTTTCAAACCATAAAGCTTCGCATTCATCACATAAAAAAGCTTCTTTTGACAATTTTTTTTATCCAGACTTTAAGTATTTTACTTTGCTCACAGCGCGGACATAACATCCTTTAAATTTCCATAAGTCATAAAGTCGATAAAGTTTAATGTTCAATGCAAAAGTATAGTTACTTTAAAGATTGAAAAGTGATTGAATTAACTTAATATAGTATAAAAATCGTGAAATAGTAAACAAGCAATGCCCAAAAACAAAACGCCCACTATCGACCCTGCAACCATTGAAATTGCTGCAGCGACTGCCGACCGCAAAGCGCGATTGGATCACTTGATTAAGCGCCTGCCCAACTTGCCAGGCGTGTATAAAATGCTGGGCAAAAATGGCGACATCATCTATGTGGGCAAAGCCAAATCGCTCAAAAGCCGCGTCAATAGCTACTTTGCCAAAACCATCGACCACCCCAAAACGCGGGCGCTGGTGCAACGTATCGACAACATCGAAACCATCATAACCCGCTCTGAGACCGAAGCGCTGCTGCTTGAGCAAAACCTCATCAAGCTACATCGCCCGCCCTACAACGTGCTACTGCGTGATGATAAATCCTATCTGTACGTATTTATCTCAGCCGATAAACCTTATCCAAGACTGGCCTATGGGCGCGGCAAAGGGCAACACCAAAAAGGCAGATTTTTTGGACCTTTTCCTTCGGCGCATGCTGCCAAGCAAACCTTATTAATGATGCAAAAAATGTTTATGGTGCGCCAATGTACCAATACATTTTTTGCCCAGCGTCAGCGCCCTTGCCTAGAGTACCAAATCAAACGCTGTAAAGCGCCGTGTGTCGGACTGGTATCGCCCGAAGAGTATGCCGATGACGTCAACAACACCATTCGATTTTTAAAAGGTGAAGGCACGGATTTGCAAGTCAAATTGGTGGGTAAAATGGAGCAAGCGGCTGAAGACATGAACTTTGAGCAAGCCGCCTTGTATCGCGACCAACTGTCGATGCTACGCGAAGTACAAGCCAAGCAAGCGGTATATACGGTCAAAGGTGAAGCCGATATCATCGCCATCGCCAGTCAAGCGGGCATTACCTGTGTGCATGTCATGAATGTGCGTAATGGGCAGGTTTTGGGTGGCAACAACTATTTTCCTGATGTGGATAGCGAAAACGACATAGCGGATAACTTGTCTGAGTTTGTCAGCTCGTTTTATTTTCAAGTCAGTGATGATTTGCCCGAAGAGCTGATTATAAGTCATGAGTTGCCCGACCAAACCGCGATGACAGAAGCTTTAACTGAAACCTTTGGCAAAAAAGTGACGATAAAAACCAAAGTTCGTGAGCAGCGCAATGAATGGCTCACCCTTGCCCAAATGAATGCCAACAACGCCCTGCAAACCAAATTGGGCGATTATTTGGAAGTTAAATCTCGCTTTAACTCACTCAATGCGGTATTAAAAGAGTCGCTGCAAGGCAAATCGCTCGACCGTATCGAATGTTTTGATATCTCGCACACTATGGGTGAAGCCACCATCGCCAGCTGTGTGGTCGCTGACCAAGGCGGACTGCGCAAACGCGACTATCGCCAATATGCCATTCATGGCATCACGGGTGGTGATGACTATGCCGCCATGAAGCAAGTATTAAACCGCCGCTATAGCAAACAGCCGCTGCCCGATTTATTGCTGATTGATGGCGGTAAGGGGCAGCTTAATATGGCAAAAGACGTACTGAGCGAGCTGGGGATTTTATCCCAAACCTTGCTCGTCGGGGTGGCAAAAGGCGAAGGTCGCAAGGCTGGGCTTGAGGTACTGCATTTTATTGACCGTGAGCCACTCGATTTGCCAGCTGATAGCAAGGCACTGCATTTGATTATGCATATTCGCGATGAAGCACACCGCTTTGCCATTACCGCTCACCGCAAAAAACGCGATAAACGCCGCTCAAGCTCAGTGCTAGAAGCCATTCCTGGGTTGGGGGAAAAACGCCGCCGAGAGTTGCTCAATCATTTTGGCGGCTTGCAGCAGCTGCTTGGTGCGTCACAAGATGAAATTGGGCAAGTAAATGGCATTGGCAAGGTGATGGCCAATACCATTTATAAAGTGTTGCATGGCTGATATTAAATTTTTAGCCGTTTTGGATGAAACGGGTAGTTAACAATGATAATGACATGGCATTGTAAAAATGGCAGAAATTTTTTTTAAATCAATCGCAGCGGCGGATAGCGATATCTGCATGCACTGTGGCGCATGTTGCGCTAACTATCGGGTGTCTTTTTATTGGGCAGAAGGCGAGACACTCGGTATCCCCGAGGAGATGACGGTCAAAGTCAATGATTTTTATAGCTGTATGAAAGGTACCGAAACAAAGCCGGTCAGATGTATTGCATTAGCGGGCGAAGTCGGTAACTTGGTGGCTTGCCAAATCTATCATAAACGCTCAAGCACTTGCCAATCGGTACAAGTCGGTGACGAGCAATGTATCAAAGCCCGTCATCACTATGGGTTATCTAACGATATCTTTAGTCAAGTGCGTGCTTAATGGCTTTGATGGCTTTGTGATAAACGAACAGTCAGCTGTTTTTCCACTTCGGTTTTGAGCCATTGATTCAAATCCTCATTCATCAGCGTCATTGATTCGAGCAAATAGTTGTCGATATAGCCTTGTAGCTGTTTGACGATATCTTGTTTGATTTGTTCAATAGCGGGCGTGGTGGCGATAGATGGGTTGGCAATATCAACAAGTGGGTCAGTAACGCTCGTTTCTTGGGTCATCACGGCCGCTGTTGGGTCATGAGCTAACGACTCAGCAATGTTATCGGCAGTATCAGTGTGATCAATAGCATAGACCATCTCACTGCGATGGCGCTCAATCGTGACATCGCTGGTTGCGGTATCCGTGGATTGAGTTTGTTCATCTGGCTCGTGATTTGCACCCTCGATTGAGCCAGTTGATAGTTGCGTCGCTGGTTGGGGTGGGTTTGCCTGTTTTGCCAGATGCGCTTGTTTGGCAATGGCGCGTTCTTGCTCCAGCGCCGCAATGGCTGCGTCATCTTGTGCTTGGCGTTCGCGTTGTAGACGTTCTTCTTGCGCTTGGCGTTCTTTTTCGTTTTCTTGTGTTAACTGTATTTGTTCAAGATGCTGTTGTTCAAGTCGTTGTTGCTCAAGGCGCTCTTTTTCCAAGCGCTCGGTTTCTAGGCGTTCTTGTTCTAGCCTGTGTTGTTCCAATCTTTCTTGTTCTAGGCGTTGTTCTTCAAGCTCGCGCTCACGTGCTTGCGCTTGTAATTTTTCTTGGTGGTCACGCTCGATAGCCAGTAATTCCTCGACTTTATCATGCAGATTAGGCACGCTAAATTGATACTCATCAAGGTCGGTATCGGGGTAAAGCAAGGTAACGATATCATCGAGTTCTTGAATAATGGCGTGTTTGACAGGGGTAGGGGTGGCAAGCCAGCGCTTTGAAAATTGGTGGGAGAAGGCAAATCCTGACATGAATGGTGTCCAGCGTTAAGGATGAAATAGGATAGCTTCATTTAACGAAAAAACGGCTACAATTTCAATAGCCGTTTTCAAAATTCACACCCTTAAAATATTAATGCTATCATCGCTGTAATTACCATTTATCGTGACTGCCATTTGGCAAACAACAGCGAGCCATTGGTACCACCAAACCCAAAGCTGTTAGAAATCGCATGAGTTAAGTGGTTGACTTTACGGGCAGTATGCGGTACATAGTCAAGCTTGCACTCAGGGTCTTGATGATCCAAATTGATGGTCGGTGGCAATATTTGTTGTTGTAGCGCCTTAACGGTGAAAATCGCTTCGATACCGCCTGCAGCGCCCAGTAGATGACCGGTCATCGATTTGGTGGAACTTGCCACCATATTCTCACCAAAGATACCCGCAATCGCACGGCTCTCTGCCACATCACCCGCTGGGGTACTGGTGCCATGGGTATTGATGTAGCCAACGTCACTGGGTGCAATGCCAGCATCACTCAAGGCGTGGCGCATCGCCATAGCGGCACCTTCACCATTTTCCGGTGGCGCAGTGATGTGACTGGCATCATCACTCATGCCAAAGCCGACAAACTCTGCCAAAATCGTCGCACCGCGCGCTTTGGCATGGGCAAAGCTTTCCATTACTAACACGCCTGCCCCATCACCCAGCACAAAACCATCACGGTCTTTGTCAAATGGACGACTGGCTTTGGTAGGTGCATCGTTGCGCGTTGATAAGGCTTGCATTGCCGAGAAACCACCAATACCGAGCTGGCTTGAGGCTTTTTCACAGCCGCCCGCTACAATCACATCGGCATCGCCATACGCAATCAACCGTGCTGCCAAGCCAATCGCATGAGTCGCTGTGGTACAAGCGGTAGAAGTAGCAAGATTTAACCCTTTAATCCCATGACGAATCGCCACTTGCCCAGCTGCCATATTCACAATGGCTGAGGGCACAAAAAACGGCGAGATTTTACGCGGACCTTCGCTATTAAGTTTTACCGCTGTATCTTCAATGGTGGTGATACCGCCAATCCCTGAGCCGATAATCACCCCGATACGGTCAGGATCAACCTGCTGTACAGGCGCGGCTTGCAACTCACTGATAAAGCCTGCTTGCTTCAAGGCTTGTGCTGCTGCGGCAACGCCGTATTGTACAAAGGTGTCATACCGACGCGCGTCTTTGGCGTTCATGTACAAGCCGATATCAAACCCATCCACTGTGCCGGCGATTTGTGCGCGGTAGTCAGTGGCGTCAAAATGGCTAATCGCTTTGATACCGCTTTCGCCATTAATGAGCCGTTGCCAAGTGCTCTCTACATCCAGTCCTAGCGGGGTAATGGCTCCCATGCCTGTGATGACAATACGCTCATGGTCAGGGCGCTCGTCGTAGCGGGGCTTTTTTTGGCTAATTTTTGTAGTCATTTTATGCTCGAATTTTTGAATAATATTTTTTGAATAACATTTTATGAAAGTTTAGCAAAAATAGTGTACGAGTGTAAACACAATAACTTTAACGTCTTTAGGTTGATTGTATATAATCTTTAGCCCTTTGAACAACATTAGCCCTTACCCAAAGATGACCGAAGCCCAGTATAAAGGCTATAAGTTAAGTGTTATATGTCAGCGCTATAAGTAAGTGCTATCAATGTCATTGTCGATGTAAAAAACACGCGCCGTGTTAAAAACATACCTGTCCCAATACCACTTTTTTATTTGCCCCGGTGACACTGGGTAAGTTACTCGGTACGTTCAAAATCGTCTGCTGAGCCAGCCACGCAAACGCTACGGCTTCGACCCACAACGGCGACAACCCAATTTTATCAGTAGTTTGTATGCTCCAAGTGGCTAAATTATCTTGTAAACGGCTCATTAAATAGGCATTTAACGCCCCACCGCCACAGACAAACAACTCGCCTTGCGCACCAGCAGTGACGGACACAATGGCATCGCTGACGGATTTGGCGGTAAGCGCCACCAATGTCGCTTGTACATCGGCAGGTGAATACGCCAAATTGGGGAATTGCTGACCCAATTGTTCTAGCATAGCGTCAAGCCAAGCCAAATTAAACTCCTCTCGCCCGGTGCTTTTTGGGAACGGCTTGGCAAAAAATGGGTGGGTTAAAAGCAAATTTAATAATGGCTCAATCACTTGCCCCGATTTTCCCCAATCGCCATTGTAATCATAAGCTTGTTGGGTATGACGCTGGCACCAAGCATCAATGAGCAAATTTGCCACCCCTGTATCAAATCCAATCACATCATCGCTGCCATCAAGTACCGTAATATTGGCAATACCGCCTAAATTTAAAATCACTTTTGGCATGAATTTATCGGCATGATAAGGCGGTGTAGCAAACATGGCCTGGTGAAACGCAGGCACGAGTGGTGCGCCTTGTCCACCCACTGCCATATCACGGCGCCGAAAATCGCTCACCACCGCAATAGCAGTGCGCTCAGCGAGTACATTCGGGTCAAGCAGTTGTAAGCTAAATGACCACTGTGGACGATGACGCACGGTTTGCCCATGACAACCAATCGCGGTTACTTCATCAGGGGTCACCTGCGCTTTCTCGAGCAATTGATTGACCAAATTTGCGGCAAACTCAGCATAAAACACGCTCGCCCAACCGAATACATCCAGTTCGCTCTCGAACGCCAAATTCTCATCAGCGATGAGTTGTGCCACCCCGTTTGGTTGGGTGAGCGCTAACAACACGGCGCGTAAATCAGCGGGAAACGGCTCGCTCACCGTCGCCAAAATCTCGACAGGCTCATCATTGTCTTCATCAATCTCATAAAACTGGCACAGCACCGCATCGAGTCCGTCAAGGCTGGTGCCACCCATCATGCCAATCACATACGGCGAGTCGGCAAGTGGGTTTTCTTTGGTGGTCATCATATCATCCATGATGTCGGTAAAATGGCTAAAAAAACCTTCATCAAAAGGCAGGTTGGCAGGTAGTCCAGTCGGCAACGTTTGGCTCATAATTATTCTCGTTAGGGCTGTCAAAGTAGAGAGTGCCTTGATTATAGCATACTAAAAGCCTGCCTTATTTTATCTGCAAATTTGCTATAATGGCTAAACTTCACTTTTTTTCAGCCGTTTTAACCCGCGCTTTTTTCGAGGTAAGCATGACCGATTCTACTCATAGATTTTTACCAGCAGAAGAACAACTCAAACTCATCCAACGTGGTACGCACGAAATTATTTCGCAAGACGATTTAATTAAAAAACTCAAAGAAAACCGCCCACTGCGAGTCAAAGCAGGGTTTGACCCGACCGCACCCGATTTGCACTTGGGTCATACGGTTTTAATCAATAAACTCAAGCATTTTCAGGATTTGGGACACCAAGTGTTGTTTTTGATTGGGGATTACACCGCGCGCATTGGCGACCCAACGGGTAAAAATACCACTCGTCCGCCATTGTCTGAAGAAAAAATCTTGGAGAATGCCCAAACTTATAAAGAGCAAGTATTTAAAATCCTTGACCCCGCCAAAACCCAAGTGATGTTTAACTCTGACTGGTTTAGCAAAATGTCGGCAGGCGACATGATTGGTTTGGCAAGCCAGCAAACCGTGTCTCGTATGCTCGAGCGCGATGACTTCTCAAAACGCTATCACAGTCAAACGCCGATTTCGATTCACGAATTTTTGTACCCACTGGTGCAAGGTTATGACTCAGTCGCCATGCAAGCCGATGTTGAGCTAGGTGGTACTGACCAAACCTTTAACCTACTCATGGGTCGTACCCTGCAATCTCGCTACGGCCAAGTGCCACAAGTCTGTATCACCGTGCCGATTTTGGAAGGTTTAGACGGCGTACAAAAAATGAGCAAATCGCTTGGCAATTACATCGGTATTTACGACAGCGCAGGCTCAATGTACCAAAAAATCTTGTCCATGCCAGACACTTTGATTGCGCGTTATTTTGAGCTACTTAGCTTTAAACCCATGGATGAAGTCGAAGCCTTGCTAAAAGACATCGAAAACGGGCGCAATCCGCAAGAAGTCAAACGTATTTTGGCACTAGAGCTGATTGAGCGTTTCCATGACAAAGAAGCCGCCGAAAACGCTCACAAATCAGCGGGCAATCGCTTGGTAGATGGTGAGTTGCCATTGGATTTGCCAGAGGTGACGATTAGCCTTGATGGGCAAGCGCAGTTATTTATCACCCAAGTGTTAAACCAAGCCAATTTGGTAAAAAACTCAGCGCAAGCGAAAGACTTTTTGAAAAACCAATCGGTGAAAGTGGATGGGCAGGTGGTGGATGCAGGATTTGCCCTCAGTGCAGGACAAACGGTGGTGATTCAAGCAGGCAAAAAAGCGTATGCGAAAGTGACGGTTGAGTGATTTAATTTGTAATGTCTTTTAGGCAAAGTTAATGTTGATAGTAGGGTCTTATATAATTGCTAATAATTTTGCCTAAAATTTATATTGGAAATAATGACAATGAATTATATACCTAAACTTGAAGAGTTGAAAAATGAGTTTATAGATTTACAATTTCAAGATGAAGCTAAAAAAAGTACTCTTTTACAAAAACTAAGAATATATATTGAAAGACTATTTGGTGGACCTTCAAGTTATATTGATGATTTAGAACGAATTTCATTCTTTAGAATGTATTCCAAAACTCAATCTGAAAGTATGGAAGCATGGGAAAGTGGTAAAAAAAGATGTGTTGGTCTGATAGATAATATGATTGAAGATTTAACAATATTTACTCAAACACCAGTTTCTCAAAATCAATATATTAGTGAACCAACTAAAGTTTTTATTGTTCATGGACATGATGATTTAGCGAAAACAGAAGTCGCTAGATTTATTGAAAAGTTAGGGTTAGAGGCAGTAATTTTGCATGAAAGACCTAATTTAGGTGCTACTATTATTGAAAAAATTGAACGTGAAACAGATGTTGGATTTGGAATAGTTCTCTATACACCTTGCGATGTTGGCAACTCACAAGAAAAATCAAACGAACTTAATGCTAGGGCTAGACAGAACGTAATTTTTGAACATGGTTACTTAGTGTCTAAACTTAGAAGAGAAAAAGTAGTAGCTTTGGTAAAAGGTAGCGTTGAAAAACCAAGTGATATTGATGGTGTAGTTTATGAACCAATGGATTCGGCTGGGGCTTGGCAATATAAAATAGCTAAAGAGATGCAAGCGGTAGGCTACAATATAGATTTAAATAAGGTGGGTTGAAAAAATGAAAGCCATCTTCCTCGACCGAGCCACCTTTTCCGCTGATGTAGAGTTAACACCCCCACATGGACTTAGCGACTATCAAGTCTATGCACAAACGCCCAATGACCCCAAAATCATCATTGAGCGTTGCCAAGACGCGGATATTGTTATCACCAATAAAGTTGAGCTTACCGCCGAAATTATCGCGCAGCTTCCAAAGCTCAAACTCATCCAACTGACCGCCACAGGGATGAACAACGTCGATAAAGACGCTTGTGACAAGCACGGCATTACTGTTAAAAACGTCGCAGGCTATGCGCTCAAAAGCGTCCCCGAACATACCTTTATGCTGATACTCTCAGCCATGCGAGCGGCTCGCCACTATCATCATGAAGTGGTCAAGGGTGACTGGCAGAAAGATGGTCGCTTTTGTCTGCTCGACACGCCACTTATTGACCTTGAAGGCAAAACGCTGGGCATTATTGGCTATGGTACGATTGGCAAACGGGTTGGGGAAATTGCCAAAGTCTTTGGTATGACAGTATTGATAGCCGAACACCAAAACAAACCGCCAAGAAATAGCGATTATAGCGCGTTTGATGATGTCCTTGCTCAGTCCGATGTCATTACCCTACATTGTCCATTGACGGAGCAAACGCAGCATTTAGTGAATGCCGATACCATTGCCAAAATGACAAAGAAACCGTTGATTATCAATGTCGCGCGCGGCGGCGTGGTCGATAGTCAGGCAGTGGCTGATGCCGTAACACAAGGTAAATTATTAGGCTATGGGGCAGATGTGTTTGAAGATGAGCCGATTAAAGACAACGACCCATTACTCACACTTAAAGACCACCCAAGAGTGATTTTTACCCCCCATAATGCGTGGGGCAGCGTCAATGCCCAGCTTAACCTGTGGGACATATTGTGTCAGCAAGTGCAAGAGTTTACCCAACTATCCCATAAGGGAAATAACGAAAATAACGGAAAATAGATATGACAAGTAAACTGCAATTTCAGGACCTAACTATTGGCACTGGCAAAACCGCCGAGCGTGGGGCACTGATTACCGCGCATTACACGGGCTATCTACCAGATGGCACGGTGTTTGACTCATCACATCACCGCGGGCAACCGTTTGAAACCGTGATTGGCACAGGGCGGGTGATTAAAGGTTGGGACGTGGGCGTCTTGGGTGGCGAATACGCTCAAAAAATCGGCTATGACAGTCAAGTTGAAGACCCTGCCAATCTCATAGCCATGCAAGTCGGTGGCAAGCGCAAACTCATCGTGCCAAGTCACTTGGCGTATGGTGAGCGCCAAATCGGGAAAATCCCGCCAAATTCAGACTTAACCTTTGAAATTGAATTGTTGGATGTCAAAACTCGTGATTGAGATTAAATTGGGTATTTATCAGCACTACAAAGGCAATCTGTATCAAGTGCTGCACATCGCCAAACATAGCGAGACTGAAGAGGAATTGGTCGTCTACCGTGCGCTCTACCAAGCGTATGGGGTTTGGGTGCGACCGCTTGCGATGTTTGCCGAAACGGTAGAATTCAATGGCGAAGCTGTGCCAAGATTTAAGCTGATAAAACCGCTAGACAGTTAAGTTTGGCGGTAATTGATATAAAAATAATCGACAACAAAAAACCCCAAACTAATAAGCTTGGGGTTAATCGATTTATACCTAAGACAAATAATGGTGGCGTGGGGCAGGATCGAACTGCCGACACACGGATTTTCAATCCGTTGCTCTACCGACTGAGCTACCGCGCCATGTTTGTCAGCATCAGTATTTGAGCGGCTATTAAACTAAAAATCGCCAAAGGTGTCAAGCACTATTTTAAACTTTTTGCAAAAAGTTGCTAGTAACTGGCAAAATCCCAAGTTATATCAAGTTATATCAACTCATACATGGCTAAAATACGATGAATGGCGCCGCAGCCAGGTACAAACTTGGTATTGCCTTTTTTGCGCTCAATGTCGGTGACTTGCTTGACGAATTTGGGGGCAAGACCGCGCCCGCGATTGGCAGGATGCAGCACAATATACTGTAGCAAGCGGCTAGACTCGATGCCTTCATTAAAGCAGCCAATCGCGGCAATCGGTTTTTCATTAAACATCCCCAAATAAAGGATATCACCTTTGGCAAAGGCCTTTTCAAAAAACGCCAAAGCATCACGACCTGTAGCAAACTCAGGCGAGCTGTCGTACAATTTTTCCACCCGCAATTTAAGTTCAGGATCGTCAATGCTGTTGTTTTCAAAGTTATTGATGGCAACGGATTCTAATGGCATAAAGCCCTCCTTGTTAATTAGCTCACGTTTTAATTAGCGCATGTTGATTTAGTATAAAATAGTATAGGATACCAACAAACTTGTAATTGTTATTCCGTGTTTTTTGCTGAAAATAAAAGCTGTCAATGCTTTGGTAAGGCGTTGGGCAGCACGTTGGTAAGCCGTGATGGCTTTTTTGGCTTAACCAAATCTTGGACAAACTCTGTGAAATGATGATGTGTTTTTCAAAACAACCTGCTCGATGCCGTCCATTAACCGAGGGCGAAAAAGCCATCGCGGGTAGCGTATTTGGTGATACGTTACAGCTTGATAGTATACGCCTAAAAACCGCATGGTGGGTACTCAAAGGCTATGCGGTTAGTCCCAATGGTCATGTGTATTTTCATCCAGCAGATTTTTGTGATGATTTTAGTCAGCAAAATGTCTATCTGCGCGCGTGGCTGGTGCATGAATTGACCCATGTTTGGCAAATCCAACAAGGCATTAAGGTGTTTCGCCGCGCCCTGCTCAATCGGCGCTATAGCTACGAGCTGCAAGCCAATAAGCCATTTGGTCGTTATGGTATAGAGCAGCAAGCGCGTATGGTGGAAGATTATTATCGAAAACGTGAACTCAAACAGGATTATGAGCCATTACTCGCCTTTATTCCGTTTGCCAGTTTACAGCCTGCCACCGCCTAGCGTTATCAACTCTCTGTGTCGCTGTCATCACCCAATGTTTGTAGCGATTGCGGTAGTTTTTTAGCATAATTGCTTGATAGATGGGTGTCTTAAGTTTCAGTTAAGCTAAATCTGTATGATAGCCTCATCCTAAATTTGGTTATTATATAATGGCTATTTTTTGGTGCATTTGGATAAGGTGAGTAATCGTATGTCAGTGAATAACTCTCGATGGGTAGCATGGCGTCAGCAAGGTATCAATGCTTATGTGATGATGGGTATTGTCGCGCTATTTTTGACCCTGACCGCAAACGTTACTTTCTTTGATAAAGCCACTGAAGTCTATCCGTTTACCCAGCATATTGGGTTTATAGGCTCATTGCCATTGGTGCTATGCGGTGTGATGCTACTGGTTATTGTGCTGCTTAGCTATCGTTACACCCTTAAAGCGGTATTGATTTTTTTGCTATTGACCGCGGCAGTCACGGCGTATTTTACTGATACTTATGGCACTGTCTATGATGTGAATATGCTACAAAACGCGCTACAAACCGATAAAGCAGAAAGTGCCGATTTGTTTAACGTCAATTTTATCTTACGCATTTTATTGCTTGGGGTATTGCCTAGTGTTTGGGTGGCGTGGCAAAAGGTCACATTTCCCCCCATCAAGCGCAGTCTATTGCAGCGCGGCTTGACATATTTGGTCAGCCTCGGCTTGGTGGTGTTACCGATTTTGGCGATGAGTAAAAATTACGCCAGTTTTTTCCGTGAACATAAACAGCTTCGTAGTTATACCAATCCTGCGACCCCTGTATATGCACTGGGTAAACTTGCCAGTATACAGCTCAAACAAGCACAAGCTCCCAAAACCCAAATCATGCATGCAACCGATGCGGTGCAGGTGAGCAATTCCACCACCCGTAAGCCAAAACTGGTGGTATTGGTGGTCGGGGAAACCGCGCGCGGCGACCATGTGCAGCTAAATGGGTATAACCGAACCACCTTTCCGCAGATGGCTGCGACGGCTGGGGTAACTAATTTTAACCAAGTCATCGCCTGTGGTACCTCAACCGCTTATTCGGTGCCTTGTATGTTTAGTTATGTCGGTATGAAAGACTACGATGTGGATACCGCCAACTACCAAGAAAACGTACTTGATACCTTACATCGCCTAAAGATCAATATCTTGTGGCGTGATAACAACTCAAGCTCAAAAGGCGTCACTAATCGTTTGCCCGCGGCGGATTTTGTCGATTATAAAACCGCGCGCAACAATACGATGTGTAATACCAACCCCTATGGCGAGTGCCGCGATGTGGGTATGCTAGTAGGCTTAGATGACTACGTCAAACAACAAGCTAACCAGAATACGCTTAACCAAGACACCCTAATTGTGCTACACCAAATGGGTAATCACGGACCTGCGTATTTTAAACGATATGATAAGCAATTTGAAAAATTCACCCCTGTCTGCCAAAGCAATGAACTTGCCAAATGCGACCCACAAAGCGTGATTAATGCCTTTGACAATGCGCTACTTGCCACCGATGACTTTTTGGCAAAAACGGTGAACTGGTTAGACAAATATGACAGCACCCACCAAGTGGCGATGCTGTATGTCAGTGACCACGGTGAAAGTCTGGGCGAAAACGGCATCTATTTACATGGCATGCCTTATAAAATCGCGCCTAAAGCGCAAAAACACGTCGCATCGATGTTTTGGGCAGGTAAGCACTCAGGCATTCAAGCAGTGCCATCTAATACTGAGCTCACCCATGATGCCATTACCCCAACTTTGTTAAAACTGTTTGATGTGCGTGCGCAAACCGTACAAGGCAAACCATTATTTATCAAGTAAAGTTATCCAGTAAAGCCATTTGGGTAATTAGAGCCATTTAAGTAATGTTAGACATAAAAAGTGCGTCCAACCCCAGCGACAGTGACGGTAAGATAGATGGTTCAAAATAGATGAATATAAAGATCGCTAAATTAAAAAATTTTGCCAGTAGGCAGACCGTGCTCGGACTGGTGATGGCCATCATCTTTACGCTAACGCTGGAGCACAGTGCTATTGATGTAGCCATCAGCCAGTATTTTTATTCCCCCACAGATGGCTGGCTGCTTGCCAAAGAATCACTACTCCCTAACTTAATTTTTTATACCATTCCCAAAAGATTATTAATTGCGTTTGAAGTCTATATGGCCATCGCATGGCTACAACGCTACTTATTACAACGCCGTGCATCGAGTCATTGGCTTGCCAAGCAACAGGCATGGTTTAAGCCTTTTAGCTCACTATCACTGACTGAAATGGGCTATCTATTTATCGTGATGGTTTTGGTACCTTTGATTATCGCATCGCTTAAAGGGGTGACTCATGTGGTGTGTCCCAATCACTTGCAAATTTTTGGCGGTGAATATCCCTATCTAACGATACTAGAAGACATCCGAGCCGGAACCCGCTCAAAATGCTTCCCTGCGGCGCATGCCAGTGCTGGGTTTGCCCTGTATGCTTGGGCATTTATCCCAAGTCTTTGGCACAAGCGCTGGCAAATCGCAGCGATGGTGACGGTGATAGCTTGGCTAATGGGTGGGTATAAAATGTTGATAGGTGACCATTTTTTCAGTCATACCCTGGTATCTATGAGCTTGGCATGGGGGATTTGCGCAGCGGTGACATGGGCTTGGTGTCGGTTGTATGCTAAAAATACGTCCGCAAAAAATTCGAAGCGCTAATAGTTCATGGTATAAAGCTATAAAAAAGCGTTGAGGAACACCCCACGCTTTTTTTTGGTTTCATGGTTTTATAGCTAGCTTAATCGATTGATGGTCATCACCACTTTATAGCCATCGGGATGACTAGCAGTTAAGCGAGAAGGCAGTTTATCGTTACTGTTGCTATAGCTAAAGGTGGCTGTCCAATCGCCATTTTGGGCACTCACTAGGCGATTAGTGCTGTCTTTTTTACCATTGGCATCACTGGGTGCTGGCTGTCCTTGAATCCAGTAAGGCAGCTGTGAGATGGGCGCTTGCCAACCGGTTGCACGTAATAGCAATTCTTCAGGGGTAGCGGCATTGATGGTGCCTTTTTCGTTGGTTAACGTCGCAGATTGACCATTGTAGCTGATTTTGGTTTGACCTGCATTCATCGCACCGGCAATCTCAATGGCAAAGTTTTGACCTTGCTGTGTCCAAATATAAAACGCGCTGCCTGCCTGCTGCGGCGTGGTCATGCCAATTTTACCATTGATGGTAAATTGCGTGCTTGGTAGCGTACTTGCAGCCGCTTGCTGATTAGTGGTGGTCGATGGCGCCGTGGCTGTTTGGGTATTGACCACAGGGGTTGTCATCCCTGTGGCGACAGGCTTGGCTGTGATGGGTTTGGTAGTTGCTTGTACTGACTGACAGCCTGTTAGCAGCATGCTACTGATGCCCAAACAGGCAATACTTAACCCCGTGATTTTGCTGGTGATAGCTGGTAATAAATGCATAATATCCTCAAATGTTAATCAAATTTGTTAATCAAGTTTTCATCAAATGTTAACTGGTTGTGCTCAAGTATGATGGTTTAAAAAACTGATGGGTAAACTATAAATAGCCATTGTTAAGCCTGTTTTACTTAACTGCTCAAATTGGTGAAAAAGCGGTTGTTATTTATCTGTTGTTTATCTGCCATTTACCTGTCATCTATCTGCCTTACAACCGTCATTGTTCGCTAGTCGTCATGCTTAGAGACGATTTTAGGCAGCGCTATTGCAGATTTTCGGGTTGATAACCGAGCTCATTGACCAAAATTTGGTTGATGCGATCCGCTTCTTTTTGGTTACCCAAATTTAAGTACGCTTGTTGTAGCAGCAGGCCGCTAATCACATCGGGTACGATATCAAAATTATCTGATAACAGACTAATGACGGTAGCGTTATCAAACTGATGCAGCGCTTGTTGCGACAATATTTGCCGCGCCTTTAAACCGACTTCTTTATCATTGATTAATGCCGTCAGTAGGGCGGTCACTTCTTCATTATTTTGTTTTAAATTGACCAAGGTTTGCGCATATTCGAGTTGATAATCCACGTTTGCCGGTGCAAGGCGAATCAATTCTTTTAACAATCGCAGCTTACTGGCGTTATCATCATCCGGCAGTAACAACACCTTGGCAAATAAGATATCGGTATTATTGGGTAAACTGGTTTGTGCGCTATTAAGCAAGGCTAATGCTTGCGCGGTTTGGTTATTTTTTTGCAAAATATTGGCTTGCATGATGTAGCTTTGCGGCGCAAAACTGTCAAATTGCTCCCGTAGCTTGATGCTACTGGCAATCGCTTCCTCAAAACGCTTTTGCGAGATTAATAAATCAATCTGTTGCTGTCTGGCTTTGAGCACCAAGTCAGGTTGCATCACTTTGCCATAGTAGCCAATCGC
The DNA here is from genome assembly GCF_032064105.1 of Moraxella sp. CTOTU49097. Classification (NCBI taxonomy): domain Bacteria; kingdom Pseudomonadati; phylum Pseudomonadota; class Gammaproteobacteria; order Moraxellales; family Moraxellaceae; genus Moraxella; species Moraxella sp. CTOTU49097. Next base: position 50,929 of record NZ_DAMBOA010000007.1, read on the forward strand.
ATCATTGAGTAGGTTCTGGCGTTCGGCACTGACAGCCAAATAATAATTGGCTTGGTCCTTAAAGTTGGGGCTGGCAAGCAATGCTTTGAGCAAGCGATCTGCTGCGGCGTATTTTTTCAAATCAATACCCACCAAAGCGGCCAGTAGTTTGATTTCTTCATCTGTCAAAAACTGCTGATTAGCCGTGGCATTGAGCTGTTGCCAGACCTGCGCGCTTTTGCCTTGCTTTAGCATATAGCGAATTTGATAGACAAAGAGCGCTTTATTGTCAGGCACGGTTTTACGCGCCTTCGCAATAAACGCAATCACTTGATTACTGGGCGATAAGGCTTGCAGGATATCTGCTTTTAACGTCAAAAAAGCCGGGCTTTTTGGGTTGGTTTTAAGCGCCCGATTAATCGCCACTAACGCGGCTTTGGGCTGTTGAAACTGTAGCAGCAGACCTGCTTTCATGACCAGTAATGAAGGGTTGTTTTTGATGTCTAATCGATTGAGCGTAGCAAGCAGTTCAGCTTGGTCACGGGTTTCGGTGGGATAAATCCCAATCAAAATCTGACTTAAATCAGCGTCAGGATCGTACTGCAAAATTTGATTGAGCTTTTCGCCGGCTAATTCATACTCGTGCGCTTTGAGTGCCAAATGGGTCACATAAAAAATCGCAGGCACATGGTCAGGGTTTTGCTGCTGCCACGCATTGGCAAAAGCGAGCGACAACTGTGGTGGTTCATTTTGTAAAGATAAACCCAGGGCGCGTTCAAATACGGGGGCCGCATCCGCCAAAAAAGACTGCTGCTTATAGGTCGCTAACGCCTGATCGATACGACCGCGATCTGCGGCAAACTCTGCCATCAAAATCGCATACAGGCTTGGCTGGGTGACGGCATTGGCGGAATTTTGCTTTAGACTAGTGGGCTGCAATATCGACGGCGCAGGACGCCCCGTAGGTTTGGTATCAGCTTTGTGGGTGCTGACCACAGCACTCGGCTGATTAACAGACTGACTAGCAGATGCAAAATTTGCCCCGGCACTAAAAACCGCTGGGCTAAACAATAAACTTGCCAACGTGACCGTAGTCGCGACTACCTTTTTGCCTAAAGCGGTAGAGGGTTTAAGTGTATGAAGCGGTTTTAGATTCGGCTTTAGATTGACAAAAAGTTGATGTGGTGTTGTTAAATGCATCGGTAAACAAATCGATAAACAATAAGGCTTGACATATTTCGACGCAAAAAAGCGTGGATTGATGGGACAACCACGCACAGCGCAACAAGCCGATGAAATAACCGCTGGAAACAACTTTCGCATTTAGCTCGCTTGGACAGTAACGTACCTAAAAATTACAGTCAGTATTACAGTTAATGACAAGTAAGATGTAACAAAATGTTCATGAGAAACTTAAATTATACGGGGTTAACTGGTCGAACTATGTAGAATTATGGTTAAATCGTATGGGCAAATAGCAACCAAACGAGCAGATGTGGCAGCGTTAAGTAAAAAAATATGATGATAGCTCGAATGACCGTTCAAAATATTAGGTGTGCTAGATATGTTAATGCTTTAAATCGAAATGCTTTAAAGCATGGCTAAAGAATTTTCCTGAATCAAAAAAGCAGGATGTTTTTCATTTGTTATCAGCAATGGTATAATAATCCACTTTTCTAATTTACTTTTATTAAGTGGTTATTATTAAGTTGCTTTAGGTTTCTTTATATTGCCACTGTTCCCCCTGTGTTATCAAGCATGACAAATGTCGATAGGATGATATGGGCTGGATGTCGCTTAGCTAGCACGCCTAGCTTCACAAAAATCAGCTTTGATAAACGCGGTCATTTTTAAGGTCAGTACGTTATATGCAGCTTCTGGTTATTGGGTTAAATCATAAAACAGCGCCAGTTGCCATGCGTGAGCAATTGGCGTTTGCTGCTGAAGATTTGCCGATTGCCTTAGATTCGCTCAAAGCGATCACCCAAGGCGCGGTGATTTTATCGACCTGCAACCGCACTGAAATCTATGCGCTAGCCCCTGAAGGACAGACCCTTACTAGCACGATGTCACAAGTGATTGAATGGCTAGCGGCTTTTAAAAACACGCCCATGCAAAAAATCGCGCCACACCTGTATCAATATCAAAATAACCATGCACTGCTACATTGGGTGCGGGTAGCGTCTGGGCTAGACTCGATGATTTTGGGCGAGCCGCAGATTTTGGGACAAATCAAACAGGCGGTGCGCCAATCCCGTGCCAAAGAAGGTATCTCGAGTAAGCTTAGCTGGGTGATTCAGCAAGTATTTGCCGCCGCCAAACAAGTGCGTAACGAAACGCGGGTAGGCTCACAAGCGGTATCGTTAGGCTTTGCCGCCGCCAAATTGGTGACCCAAATTTTTCAAAAACCTAGCAACAACACTTTGCTAGTGGTCGCGGCAGGGGAGATGAATCGGTTGGTTGCGACCAATATCGCAGGTCTTGGTGTCGGCAAAGTCATCATCTGTAATCGTAGTCCTGAGCGTGCCGCGCTGCTCGCCTCTGAGCTTGAAGCGATTGTGCCGCACATTGAGATTACCCCGCTTGATCAATTACCCAGCGTGTTGCCGCAAGCGGATATTGTAACCAGCTGTAGCGGTAGCTTATATACCTTAATTGATAAAACCATGGTGAAACAGGCGTTAAAACAGCGCCGTCATCAGCCCATGTTAATGATTGATTTGGCCGTGCCTCGCGATATTGACCCTACTGTCAGTGAGCTAGATGACGTGTATTTATACTCAATCGATGACTTACAACATGTGATTGCAGGCAACCTTGAACAGCGTCGCCAAGCTGCCGTAGAAGCAGAATTATTGGTTAGCCAAATCGTGGTGGCGATTGAGCGCAAATACTTGGTGCGCCAAGTGGGTCAGGATATTCAGCAGTACCGTGAGCAAGCCAAACACCATGCGGATATGATTTTAAGCCAATCCTTACAGCAGCTTGCCGATGGTCATGCAGCCGAAGCAGTATTAACCGAATTGACCCGTAAACTCACCCAAACGTTAACCCATGCACCCTCTAAGCTATTGCGAGAAACGGCTAGCGAACAGCCCGTAGAAACCGTCAATTTTGTGGCACAACATCTGACCCATGCCTTTCGCAAAGACAAATGCCCCTATCTCACCCATAACAACACCCTGCTTGATGACGAGCCAGCGTCACCGTCTTTTGACAAGCAATAATTTTCCTATTGCTGAGCTTTTAAGCCCAATTTTTCGCTACAAGCGGCGGCTAGCTTTTTTGCATCAAATTTGTAATACTTAAAATTGCTCTGCTAACTCTGATAACAATGGCGTTGATTAGGATTTGCTATGTTTACTTGCCCACCGATACTACCGTATTTTACCCCACTGCCTGCGCTTAGCCTGCAAGGCGAAGCCAATCTTGGTATACCCGCTTGGTTAGCAGCAGTGGAAGCGGACTTGGATAAGGCGTTGGCATCTGGCACACCGATTCGCCAAGTCGTCATGGGGCGCTGCTGTGCGATTGATAGCATGATGGCAGCCTTATTTGAGTTGTATGAACTTGATCAAACCGGTTTGACGCTGTTTGCCACAGGAGGTTATGGGCGTGGGGAGTTGCACCCGTTTTCGGATGTGGATTTATTGCTGTTAAGTCCAAACCCGATTGATGAGGCCTTGAACCAAAAAATTTCGCCATTCGTTGCCAAGCTTTGGGATATTGGGATTGATCCTGCTTTAGTGGTGCGCTCTGTTGAAGAATGTGATAAGGCTTGTCACGATGATATCACGGTAGCAACAAGTCTGTTAGAAGCACGAATTTTGGCGGGCAATGTTGCCCAAGCTGGGTTGCCGATGCAGCTACTTAATAAAAACTGGTCACAAACCAAGTTTTATGAGGCCAAAATGGCAGAAGCCAAAGAGCGCTATCTTAAACATAATTCGACGGAGTATAACCTAGAGCCTGACCTTAAAAACGCGCCAGGGGGCTTGCGAGATATTCATACTGTCGGCTGGATTAGTAAGCGCTATTTTCGCGTGACAAACTTGTTTGGACTGGTGCAGCAAGAATTTATTACCGAAAAAGAATTTGATGAGCTGCAAGAAGCGGAAGATTTTTTGTGGTTGATTCGCCATCATCTGCACAAAATTGCCAAACGCAATGAAAACCGTGTTTTATTTGACTATCAGCGCCTGATTGCTGAGCGCATCGGTTACCGTGACAATTCGCATCCCAATGCCGCAGTTGAGCAGTTTATGCGCGATTATTACCGCTATGCCATGTCAAACTCAACATTGTCTGAAATGCTCACCCAGCATTATTATGAAACGTTGATTGAAGCGCGTCTACCCGATGAACAGCGCCCGGTGAGTAAGGTGATTAATGAGCGCTTCAAACTGGTCGGTGATCGCATTGCGGTGACGCATACGCGGGTGTTTGCCCAACATCCGACCGCGATTTTAGAAATGTTTTTGTTGATGGGTCAGCAAAATATTCGCCATATTCGTACCCGCACGCTACGGATTTTGAAAATCGCCGCACGGGGCATTGATGAGCATTTTCGCAATGATCCCGCCAACAAAGCCATGTTTATGGACAATATCAAAGAGCAAAATCTGCTATTTTGGCGACTACGAGTCATGAAGCGTTATGGCGTGCTAGGTAGCTATCTGCCTGCTTTTGGTCAAATTACTGGGTTGATGCAATATGACTTATTCCACCGTTATACGGTGGATGCCCATATTTTGATGTTGATACGTATGTTGCACCGCTTTACCGATGACAATTATGTTGATACCTATCCGCTTGTCAGTGGTATCTACCGCCGTATTGACCGTAAAGAGATGCTGGTGTTAGCCGCGATATTCCATGATATTGCCAAAGGTCGAGGCGGTGACCACAGTGAACTTGGCGAGCAAGATGCCATCAAGTTTTGCTTGTCACATGGGTTAAGCCAAGCCGATGCCGAGCTTGTCGGCTGGTTGGTGTCTCAGCATTTATTAATGTCGATGACCGCGCAGAAAAAAGACATCTCTGACCCTGAAGTTGTCGCAGAATTTGCCGATAAAGTCGGGAATGTGACTTATTTGAATTATTTGTATGTGCTCACCGTTGCCGATATGAATGCCACCAACCCGCAGCTTTGGAACAGTTGGCGCGCAACCTTAATGCGTCAACTATATACCCAAACCCGCCGTATCCTGCGAGCCGATATCGATGCGCCGATGAACCGCCAAGACATGATTGCCAGTAACAAGCAAAGCGCCCGTGATTTGCTAGCGGGTGATAATGGCTTGGCTGACATTGAAAGCTTGTGGGATGGGCTAGGAGAGGAGTATTTTTTGCGTGAAGTCCCAAGCGATATTGTTTGGCATTCTAAAGCCATCATGGCGCATGATGAGGTACAAAAACGACGCACAGAGAGCGAGCAACCTGAGCCGCTGATTATTTTGCGCGAACATCGCGAGTTGGCACTCGATGCCGTGCAAGTGTTTATCTACACCCATGATCAATCCAATTTATTTGCGGTGACCATGACCGTGTTTGACCAAATGGATTTGGATGTACTCGATGCGCGCGTCATCACCGCCTCGCGAGATTTTGCCCTAGATTCTTACGTACTGCTTGACCGACATGGCACGCTACTCACCGATACCGAGCGCCAAACTGAGCTCGTTGAGCGTCTAAAACAAGCCTTTATTAGTCCAACGCTGCCTGAGGTGGCGCAGCGACGCATGCCTAGACAGCTCAAGCATTTTCATGTGCCTACCAAAGTGTCTTTTAGTTTTAACCCGCAATCCAATCAGCATATGATGATTTTGGAAACCCTTGACCAGCCAGCCTTGCTCGCGCGTGTGGGGCAGGTGTTTTTGGCGCATGATATTGAAGTGCATTTTGCCCGCATTACCACATTGGGTGAGCGCGCCGAAGATATGTTCTTTATCACTGACCATGAAGACAAACCGCTATCGGATGAGCGCCTTGAAAAACTCAAACAGGCATTGGTAGAAACGCTGAATATCAGTTAAATTTAAATTGTCAGTGGGAAAAGTCGGCGGCAAGCAAGCCCAATCGTAAGTCTAAGCGCAAGCGCAATTACAAGTAAGCTTTGGGGTTTGATTACTTTTGGGTGCGCGCCAAATACACCATTAAACAAACCATGGCAATGAGCGCGACACCTGCCCCTACATAACCCACCATGGCCAGTCCTAGGCTTGCAATCACCAGTCCACCGACGAACGCGCCGCCGCCGATACCGATGTTATAAATTCCTGAAAAAATTGACATTGCTACATCAGTGGCATTCGGCGCAAGCTGCAATACGCGTAGCTGAAAAGCAAGGCTAATCGCCGTAATTGCCAAGCCCCATAGCATCGCTAGGACAAGCCACAAGATTGGCACATGAGGCAGCCAGACCGATGCCAACAACGAAAACAGCAGCGTTGCCATCGCGCTAATCAAAAACGCCCGTGGAAAACGGTCATAAAAGTGCCCAAATAGCCAGCTTGCTAGCAACCCTGCCACCCCAAAACTCAGCAAAATCACCGTGGCAAATTGCTGACTAAACTGACTAATCGTCAGCATATAAGGCTCAATATAACTGTACGCCGTAAAGTGTGCCGTCACACATAGCACAGTGAGTGTATAGACAGTGAGCAAGGGGATATTGTTGAAGATACTGGGTAAACTTGCGGCTGAGCCGACATCTTTGCTCGGCAGTTTTGGCAAAATCCACCACACCATAATCATTGCCAAGAGCGCAGCCGCACCAATCGTGCCAAACGTCATCCGCCACCCGAGCCACTGCCCAATCATCCGACCTAACGGTAGCCCAAGCACCGTCGCCAGCGCGCTACCCATCGACAATAGCCCCAAGGCTTTGGTTTGACGATCTTTGGGCGCCACACGCACCACAAGGCTTGCGGTAATTGACCAAAACACCGCATGCGCTAGCGCAATCAATGCCCGTCCAACCAACAGCATGGCAAAACTTTGCGCCATCACCGATACTGCATGCCCCCCGATAAAGATAACAAATAATGCTATCAATAGCTTACGCCGTTCGATACGGGCAGTAGCAAGCATGGCAGGGAGCGACAAAATAGCCACAATCCAAGCATAGATAGTGATCATATGTCCCACCGTTTCTACCGGCATGGCAAAGCTATGACCAATGTCAGAGAGCAGCGCAATCGGCACAAATTCGGTGGTATTAAAAATAAATGCCGAAATAGCCATGACAATCACGCGCCATTGGCGAATTTGGTTGGGATAGTTGGGATTGGACTGGGTATGTTGGCGTAACTGGTGAAAATAACTCATTGCGGGCAGGATGGCTAAGGCTGATGGCATACCTTAGCGGCTCACTCTATAAAATAAAAGCAATTTTACGTTATTTTATGATGAAAATAGTTTTGCTAGTAAAAAATCGACTCACAGGGTGGCGCCATAACCCAATGCATAGCGGATAAATCACTCATACAGTCATCCGCACACCCATCAACCCCAATTTACCAAAAAAGCAATACCCACTAGCCCCGCAACTTAGGGATAAGTGGTTAGAAAACTGGCAATCAGTCCGACTATTTACCTTTGGACAAAATCGCCACTTGGCGGATATAAGTGTGTAAATCAGCCACACTCTCATTCATCAATTCATCATCTTGGGTATATTCGGCGTAGGCAATCCAAATCAGGAGCTGCTTGATGGTGTTGAATTCACTGTCAAAAAAGGTTTTGGTAAATTGTTTTAAGGTATTGTCATCTTGCAAATTTAGGCGCGTTTGCCAACTTTCAATTTTGGCTTGTTGCTCAGGGCTAAAGGTATGGCGAAATAAAAATTCGACAATCGCATGCGGTTCTTCTTCAGCCAGCAATTTACCCAAACGCTTAATGTGACGTTTACGTGCTTCATGGCTGGTGATATCGGCAAGCTGCAGCAAGTCATCCAAAAAAAACTCACTGGCAGGCAGTGCTTTCATTTGTTTTTTTGACAAATTGGCAAGCGGCTCAGCCAGTCGCTGTAGGCGTTCATGGGCTTTTTTTAGTTCGGTACGGCTAACCGCCATATCCATTTCAGCAAAATTAATCATTTATCAATCTCAAAGTTATCAATCATCAGTATAAAGTTGATTCAGAACGCACTACCAGCGGTTTTTTTCACGGTGTTTGATACGTACCACCATCTCTTTGGGTAGCGATTGGGTCAGTGATTCGCCCAATTTTTCTGCGATATACACAGAGCGGTGTTTGCCCCCAGTACAGCCGATAGCGATGGTCACGGTATGGCGATTGTTGTGCAAAAAAGGCGGTAACCATTTTTTAAAAAAAGCGATAATATCATTCGCCATGTCATCTACTTCGCTATAGTCATCAAAAAATGCTTTGACATCATCGTCTAACCCTGTCTGGTTGCGCAGTTCAATCTTCCAATGGGGGTTTGGTAGGGTGCGCACATCAAAAATAAAATCGGCATCAATCGGTGCCCCATATTTAAACCCAAAGGATAAAATATTGACGGTTACCGCATTATCCACGCCCAAATGATCGCGAATGACTTCTTTGAGTTGGTGGATATTAAGTAGGCTGGTGTCAATTTTGATATCAGCACGAATAGCAATCGGCTCTAAAATATCGATTTCTTTTTTGATGGCATTGGGTAGATTGCCCGCTACCGCCATTAACGGATGCAGACGGCGCGTGGCGTCAAAACGTGCCACCAGGACGCTTTCTTGGGCAGTCACATACAGTATTTTAATCGCCGGTTTGCTATAAGTCTCAATGAGCTTATGATAGACCTCGGCAAACCGAGATAAGTCCGCTTGTGGTGAGCGTACATCCACACCAATGGCGATTTTATAAATTTGGCTGTCATGTACAAGTTTATCAATGGCACTAGGGACTAGCGAGAGTGGCAAATTATCAATTGGATAATAGCCAAAGTCTTCCATAATGTTGAGAACCGATGTCTTACCCGAGCCTGAACGTCCTGAAACAATGATAACTTGTAGCGTTGACATAGTTAATCCTTCACAGATGCGGTGGTAGGTTGTCGATTAAAATCGCTACCCAATTCTTGATTCAGTTCCTGATTCGGTTCCCGACTAAACTCTAGGTTATCTAAAAGCCGTGTTTTCTTGCCCAAAAAAGCGGCGGTCAAAATTACCAAGTCTTTATCAGTGGGCTTCGGCGGTTGTAATAAGCGATTTTTAACTTCCAAATAATCCACTTTAAAGCCTGAATCAGCCACCGTCACGCGATTTAACTTATCAATTGCGCCGGCAATAATCTTGTCAAAATCGGCAAAATTGGCAGTTTTTAACTCATTGGCCAGCTGTTGCAAGCTTTTTTGTAAGGTGGGAGCAAGTTGACGTTCTGCTTCGCTTAGGTATTGATTGCGAGACGATAATGCCAACCCGTCCTCAGCGCGCACGATATCCACCCCGACAATCTCAATGGGGAAATTTAGCTCAGCCACCAACTGGCGGATAATCGCAAGTTGTTGATAGTCTTTTTTGCCAAAAACAGCGATGTCAGTTTGGACGATATTAAACAGTTTGCTCACCACCAAGCCGACACCATCAAAGTGGGTGGGGCGAGTGTTGGCACACAGGATTTTGCTAATATCGCCTGACAGCACTTGCACGTTGTTAGGGTAGGTCGGGTACATTTCTTCCACGCTTGGGGCAAATACAAAATTCGCTCCCGCGTCGGTAAGTTTTGCCACATCAGCCTCTAGCGTGCGTGGGTAGGTATCAAAGTCTTCACCCACACCAAATTGGGTTGGGTTAACAAACACACTGACCACCACGATATCGGCAAGTTCTTTGGCTTTTTTGACGAGGGTCACGTGACCGCTGTGCAAATTACCCATCGTGGGGACCAGCGCTATCTTTGGTGCGGCCGCTTGATGGCGTAAAGGTTTTAAGGTGTCACGTAATGCGCTGATGGTGTGAAATACTTGCATTTTCTTGCCTTTATGGTTACTAAAAACTATGCGCTGGCGTTGGGAACGTACGGTCTTTGACCGCTTTATGATAAGCTTTAAACGCTCCGGTGATATCTTTGGTTTCGTTATGCTCGTCGGTCAAAAAGTCTTTGACAAATTTCGCAGGTTTACGGGTATATACCCCAAGCATATCGTGCATAACCAGCACTTGACCATCGCACTCAACACCTGCGCCAATACCAATCACTGGCACGGGGAAAGTGTCACGCACTTTTTTGGCAAGCTCAGCAGGGACACATTCGAGCAGTAAAATAGCGGCGCCCGCCTCTACCACTGCTTGACAGTCAGCCATGAGTTTTTCCGCTTGCGCATCGGTTTTGCCTTGTACCTTGTAGCCACCAAACACATTCACTGATTGCGGTGTCAAGCCTAGATGCACACAGGTCGGCACGCCGTTGTTGGCAAGCACTGACACGATTTCGGCAAGCTCGGCACCGCCTTCGATTTTGACCACATGCGCGCCTGCTTGCATCACCGCTTGGCTGGCATCGAGTGCGCGCTCAAGCGTGGCAACGCTCATAAAAGGTAAATCACATAAAATCAGTGCATGACTGTTGGCACGAGCCACGTTTTGGGTATGATATACCATATCTGCGATTGTCACCGGCAAGGTTGAGGTTTGTCCTTGCACCACCATGCCAAGGCTATCACCAATCAAAATCGTATCAATCGCTGCAACTTGCATGGCTGCTGCAAAACTTGCGTCATAACATGTCAAGCACGAGAACGTCTCGCCATTGGCTTTAAGTTTGTTCAAGGTGGACAAAGTCACAGGTAATTTAGGCTTGGTCATCGCTGCGGCAGATGTTGACTCAGTTGTTGAATCAGGGTTAGATTCTAGGTTGCTAACGTAGCTCATGCGGTTTCCTTTAAAAAGCAAGGTTAAAAGAATCAAGGATAAAAGAAGTAAAGCTAAAAGAAGCAAGGGCAAAAGAAACAGGCAAAAACAAGAAATAGGGAAAACAAAAAACGTTACTTTATCAATGGTTTAATTTTTTGCGATTTCAAATCCATATCCCCAATAATTTGTTAATTTTTATAAAAATCCATGTTAACTGATATAGATTAAACTCCGGTTAATTTTTCCAAGCCCTGCCACTGTTGACTGGTCGGTAAATCTGCCAATTTTTGCCCATTTACCATAAGGGTCGGGTCAAGCTCTAGCATCGGAATAAGCACAAAATTACGCGCAAATAAGCCTTCATGTGGAACGGTTAAACGCGCATTGTTGATTGTCTCATCGCCATACAACAATACATCGACATCCAAACTACGCTCACCCCAGTGGCGCAAACGCGTGCGCTTGGCAGCGCTCTCCAAACTTTGGCAAAAATCCAACAAGGCTAAGGGTGCCAAATCGGTATCAACTTTTACCACGGCATTAAAAAAATCGGGCTGGTCGGTGACCCCAAAGGCTTTGGATTGATACAGTGATGATGCTGTAACATTGGCAAAGTGCGGCGATGCGTAAAACGCTGCAATGGCATTGGCAATATGCTGCCTTGGCGTACCAAGTGCGTTTGCGATATTGCCACCCAAACCGATATAGCACGTAATCATGGCTGATGACCGTCGATTTTGACCGCGCGTTTGCGCGTGCGTTTTGGCGCTGCCGCTGCCGGTGGCTCATCCTTAGTCACCGCTTCTGCTGAGACTTTGCTATCAGCAACCGCTTTTTTACGCGTCCGTGGCGCTCGCTTTGGCTTTGGCTGTACCACGCTACTATCAATCATTGATTCATTGGGTGCCGAATGATTGACCGTGCCAATGTCAGTGCTAGAGACAATATCAATATCAGGATGAGTTACCGCCTGATTGTCAATGCTTTGTTTGACGGGTGTTGGGCTGACAGGTTCGCCACGCAAATCACTAGCGGATGTTGCGATATCCGCTTGCTGGCGTTGCTCCAAAATCGACCAGTTTGAGCTAGGGGTACGTCGCGCACGTTTGGCAGGCACACTTGCTGCCGATAAATAGGCTTTGTCGCGTTTGCGTGAGCGACTTAGTTGTGAATTATTTGGGTGCGAATCATTTGGGTGTGAGCTATTTGGGCGTGCACTTGTCTCAGCATAAGCTGATACTGAAGCAGAAACTATCGGCTGATAAGGGTGGTCATCGTCTTTTTGCGCTGTGATTGGCGCTACAATCAGTGACTTAGCGGGTGCTGAGTTGGTGTGAGTGGCAAGTGATAACTGCTGCAGTTGGGCTTTTTCAAGTTGCTGCTGCTGTGTTAGTTTGTGCGCTTTGGTAGATAGCGCTGTATCTTGCAGCAGTTCATGCTCGATTTGGCTGCTTGCTGCAACCGGCAAACGGCGTCGTTCGCGGCGGCGCTTTCCATGACTCAAATCGCTACCCATGCCTGCTTCATTATCAGGCACCGCATCGCTAGTTTGGTAAGCAACACTGTCATCCTCAAAACTGGTTTGATTGACAATATTGGCAAAGCGCAAACGCACCGATTCAAGGTCAAACTCATCAATCGCTTGTTGCTGTTGTTTGGCACCTAGGGTTTGAAACCACGCCCACCAATGCCCCATACCGTTGGTGCTTTCATCATCCAACGTGATCGCTGCGCCATGTTGTTTGGCAAGCGCTTGGTTTTTGGCTTCCACTTGCTCACGCATCATCAAAAAGTCATAGGCAGCCCGAAAACGCGGATTTTCAAACAGCTTTTGTAGATTTTTTTTGCGCGGCTGGGCAAGTCTTGGCTGCATGAGCCAAATATCTTTAATAAATTGCTCGGCAAACTTGGGCATGGCTGTGTGCTGGCGCTGCTTGTCCAACACTTTATTGGCGGCTTGGTTTTGCGCGTCGCTAAACGGTGTGTTCTTTTTAAACTTATCCAATAAATACAGATAGTTTTCCCACAAAATAGTCGCATAAAAGAACGCAGGGTTAATGCTTTTACCACTACCTATGCGCCTATCAGTATTGATGGTGACTTGATTGAGTAGCGGTGTCACGCTTGTAGGTGGGTAAAACAACAACTGGGAAAACGCACCATAATCAAATAGTAGCGGTAACATCGGCACCAAGTAGCCGCCTGTGAACATTTTTTGCGTCTCATCGTACAAGCGGTGAGGGGATACTTGCGCCAATAATGCCCAGTTTTGCGCGTTGAATTGTTGGTTTAAGGCATTGTCAAAATGAAACTGCAATTTTGCTTTAAAACGCAGCGCTCGTAGCAGACGTACAGGGTCTTCTTCCACCCGTTTTTGGGTGTCACCGAGCAGACGAATGGTGCGGTTTTCAATATCGTTGAGCCCACCACAAAAATCATAAACGATGTCGTCAAATGGCTGATAGTACAGGGCATTGATACTAAAATCGCGGCGCACCACATCTTGATAGATATCACCCCACACATTGTCACGCATGATCATGCCGTCTTCGGTGAGATGATTGTTATCCTTAGGCGGCGCGCGAAAGGTCGCAACTTCAATCATATCGCGACCAGAATACACATGACACAGCTGAAAACGCCGTCCGATGATGCGGCAGCGTTTGCCAAATACTTCTTTGATTTGGTTGGGAGTGGCGTTGGTCACAGCATCAAAGTCTTTGGGCTTTAAGCCTAACAAGGCATCACGCACCCCACCACCGACGATGTAGGCTTCAAAACCCGCCTGCGTCAGTGTGCTAATCACTTCTTTGATGGAGTTGGGTAAATCAGCTTTGTTTAAGCCCAGTTTTTTGGCATCCCGGCGAGCCGACTGTCTATCTAAAACATAATCGGTTGCGGTATTGCCAGCAGCGGTTGCCGTGCTAGGTGATTTGCGAGTTTTTTTTGCCATGTATAGTAACCAAAATCCATGAAAACGGCAGAAATTTATTAGCGGTTAGTGTACCAAATTTCTGCCTAACTAGGGATATTAATTCACGGTTACAAAAAATCCAGTGAGCAAAAAATATTGTCTACTGATTGATTATTCGTAAGACGTTAGCGGTATAGGATGAGGCGGTTTGCTTGCTAGTACAGCGTGTATAAAACATGAGAATAGGCTTATGATGATTGCCCATGCTTTATTGAGCTATCACTATTGGGTGGTAATGCGGTGGCGATTTTTATCGACAGTCGCTTTGCCGATACCTTTGACGTTGGCTAGGTCATCCGCTGTGGCAAACGGCGCTATCATTTGCCGGTATAAAATAATTTGCTGCGCTTTTTTAGCACCGATACCATCAAGCTGTGTAAGCTGTGCTTCACTGGCGGTATTGATATTAATCACTTTGGATGAATTGGCAAGGACATTTGCAGAGGGTTTTGTGGTACCACTAGTATCCGTCAAATTTGTCACGGCCAAAAAAGCCTGCTCGGGCGTCAAGGTTGGGGTACATACTTGCGCCTGTGCGGGCATTGCCCATATACTTAGAACTAAAATGGCTAGAACTAAAATGGCAAAAGTTGAGCCAAATAATAATCGAAAAATCATTGCTTTAACGGTCAAATCCCTGTTGACTCAGTATACCTTGCCCAGACTTTTGGAACAATAAATCTTGGGCAATAAAAAAACCAAAACCCAGTCAGGTTTCGGCTTTTACTATGCATTAAAGTCTTGTGGCGATAACGAGAAATTATCTTGGCTGACCTTTTGCATGCTCTCCTTTTATATGAGGGTGACCACGGTTTACTTTGACCTGTTTTTTGACATAATGTTTTTTCACCTGTTTTCTAACAGGTTTTTTGACAATTTTTTTGACAGGTTTATGGTGTAACTCATTCTTACGAACCTCTTTTTCATGACGCACGTTTTCATGAGTCACTTTTTTGTGAGTTACGTTTTGGCTAGGTGCGTTATGGGCAGGTACAGGTGGTACAGCCGGTGCTGCAAAAGCGGTTGTTGAAGCAAATACCAAAGCTAGGGCGGATGCGAATAGCGTTTTTTTCATAGTCGTCTCTTAAAATATTATTGTTATACCGATTTATGTAATGGATCAACAAGATTGAATAAACAAGATAGATTCAATAACAAACGAATCAAAGCTTGTGTTAAATCAATGCTATTAAATCAATGCTATTAAATCAATGCTATTAACCAAATTGGTTTAATATATGGGTTTAATGAGTTGATGTGAGCTATTATGCCACCCCAAACTTAGTACAAACTTAGCTAAAAAACTGTTTTACCAAAAAAATGTACACGGCATGTAAACAGGGTATTAGCTGTCAATAACACTAAACCCTAAAATCTAAAACCTAAAACATAGCCCGTGCTCAAACCCCTTATACAAGTTTTTCATGCTGTTTTGCCAAATCCCACAAGTTATCCATTTCTTCTGAGCTAGCAGTTTCAGGGGTTTTACCGATTTTAGCTAGCTCATCTTCAATAAAGCCAAAGCGAGAGCGAAATTTATGTACGGTGGTCAAAGTCGCTTTTTCGCTATCAATGCCCAGTTTGCGGGCAATATTGACTAGGGCAAAGAAACAATCACCCAGTTCTTTTTCTAGCAGCGCTTTTTGCTCAGGCGTCGGTTTTTGACCATCGATTGGTAAGATTTCTTTGAGCTCTGCCACTTCTTCGTCCAATTTGTCCACCGCACCCGACACCACATCCCAGTCAAAACCGACTTTATTGGCAGTTTTTTGTAGTTCTTGCGCTTGCATCAACGCTGAGCCTGCCTTGACCGCATCAAGGGCGCGGCGATGGTTTGCCAGTTTACCCTGTTTGGCTTTTTCGGCATTTTCCAAGGCTTTGATTTCATCCCAGCGTTTTTTGACATCTTCATCGGTTTTTAGATTTTCTTTGTCGAACACATGCGGGTGACGGCGAATGAGTTTTTGTTGTAAGGTGAAAATCACCTCGCTGATATCAAACTGCTGCTGCTCTTGGTATAGACAAGCGTGAAAAACCACTTGTAGTAGCACATCGCCAAGCTCACCTTTGATGTCGTCAATGTCGCCCGATTGTATGGCCTCGACCAGCTCATAGGTTTCTTCTAGGGCGTAGGGAATGAGGCTGTCGTTGGTTTGTTTTTTATCCCAAGGGCAGTCTTGGCGCAGTCGTGCCATTAAGGCAATGAGGTCAGCAAAATTGGAAGTCGGTTGCATCGTTATCTCTGAAGGGTGATTAATAGTAAATGATGAAAAATTCACAATATAATTGACCTAACTATTTTAGCGCATTTGACATGGCAATCTAAGCCCATTAGTGAGTGTATTTGCCTTGACAGTCTAGAGGCCTAAAATACAGAGGCTTGAAATACAGATACCTAAAACACAGAGGCTGCAAAATAATCGTTGTCATTGCTATGCCATTTTGTCAAACTATAGTGATATTGGCACAAACTTACCTAATTTAAAAATATAAGAAATATCAAGGCTGAAAATACGCGACGGTTTCGCCAATTTTTGCTGCGATTTGTAAGGTTCCATCACCCATGATTACAACTATCTTTGTCATTGGGGCAGGCTATGTTGGTCTGTCCAATGCCGTCTTATTAGCCCAGCCTAAACTTGCTAACCAAGTCACCTTGGTCGATATCGATGCCCAAAAAATTGCCCAATTACAACAGCAAGCGTCGCCGATTGACGATGCGTTGATTGCGCAGTTCTTGGCAACCCAGTCACTGAATTTAGCATCGCAGTTGGTGAGTGAGGCGGATTTTTCAACCGCAGATTTGGTGATTATTGCCACACCGACCAATTACGATGTCGCCACTGGCAAATTCGATACCTCGTCGGTAGAAGCCAGTATCCAAACTGTACGCGATCACAACGCACAAGTGCCGATTGTGATCAAATCGACTGTGCCGATTGGATTTACCCGTGACATGCAAACAAAATTTGATACGCGTATCTTGTTTATGCCAGAATTTTTGCGCGAGGGCAAAGCATTATATGACAACCTGCATCCGTCACGTATTATCGTTGGCTGTGATATAAACCATGTGCCAGCGCTGCAAGATGTTTGTCACCAACTAATCACCCAATACCAAACTGCCAGCGAACAAACCCACACTCCAAGCCAAATTATGCCGCCCACTGAGGCAGAGGCGGTCAAACTATTTGCCAATAGCTATCTTGCCACACGCATTGCATTTTTTAACGAGTTAGATAGCTTTGCTGAAAGCATGGGGCTTGATAGTGAGTCGATTATCACCGGTGTGAGCTTAGACCCTCGTATTGGCATGCATTACAATAACCCATCATTTGGGTATGGTGGCTATTGTCTACCCAAAGACACCCAACAGCTTAAAGCCAATTATGAAGGGATTCCTGCCAATGTGATTCATGCGGTGGTGGATGCCAACAATACCCGCAAACGCTTTATCGCACGTCAAATTATCGCCAAGCAGCCTAATACTGTGGGCGTATACCGATTAAGCATGAAAAAAGATGCCGATAACTTTAGAGACTCCGCGATTTTGGACATTATTGAACTGCTCAAACAACATGCCATTGATGTACAAATCTATGAGCCCAGTCTGTCGTCAGCGCAGTTTATGGATTGTCCTGTAGTCAATGATTTAGCCAGTTTTTTACAAACCAGCGATGTGATTGTCGCGAACCGATTACATCCCGAATTAGCGCACGTCAAGACAAAAGTGTATAGCCGCGATGTGTTTGGTGATAGCTGATCATTGCTAGTGAATAACTGATTTTGAGTAATTAACAGTTA
The DNA here is from genome assembly GCF_032064105.1 of Moraxella sp. CTOTU49097. NCBI lineage: Bacteria > Pseudomonadati > Pseudomonadota > Gammaproteobacteria > Moraxellales > Moraxellaceae > Moraxella > Moraxella sp. CTOTU49097. The sequence continues at coordinate 68,542 of NZ_DAMBOA010000007.1, forward strand.
ATTGAATGACATTCTTAATTCTTAATCCCATGAGCCACGTATATGAATGATTTTTCTCCCATCACAATTTCGTCTTTTAAAGCCTATGACATCCGCGGCGAACTCGGTAAAAACCTTGACGAGGACATTGCCTACCGTATCGGACGTGCTTTCGCCCAATTTTTAAGTGCATCGCTATCAAATGAGCAAAAATCGGCGATTGTGATTGGCTGTGACATTCGGCCCAGTAGTGAAGCACTCAAAAAAGCCACCATACAAGGCATATTAGATGCAGGCATCGATGTGATTGATTTGGGCATGACAGGCACTGAAGAAGTGTATTTTGCCACCAGCCACTATGGCGCGATTGGCGGTATTGAAGTGACCGCCAGTCACAACCCCATCAATTATAACGGGCTAAAATTGGTGCGTGAACAGTCAAAACCCATTAGCGCGGACACTGGCTTGGCAGACATTCAACAAATCGCAGAAAAAGGCGCGTTCAAAGCGGCAGCCAATAGAGGCGAGTATCAGTTAAAAGAAGACAAAACCGCCTATATCGACCATCTCATAAGCTATATTGACGTCAACGCGTTACAACCTTTGACAGTGGTCGTCAACTGTGGCAACGGTAGTGCCGCGCCAACGATTGATTTGCTTGAGCAGCGTCTACAAGCTGCCAACGCGCCTATTAATTTTATCAAAATCAATCATGCGCCTGATGGCAGTTTTCCCAATGGTATTCCCAATCCCATGATTATTGCCAACCGTAAAGTGACAGCAGACAAGCTATTGGCGGAGAAAGCGGACTTGGCGATTGCGTTTGATGGCGATTTTGACCGCTGTTTTTTCTTTGATGAAAACGCCCGATTCTTGGAAGGCACTTATGTAGTGGGGGTGCTTGCCAAAGCTTTCTTGGATAAAAATCCTGCCGAGGCGATTGTCTATGACCCGCGTAATATCTTAAATACCGAAAGCGTCATTGCGGCGGCCGGTGGTAAAGCGACTATCAGTAAGTCAGGGCATTCTTTTATCAAACAAGTCATGCGTGAAAATAACGCAGTGTATGGCGGTGAGATGTCTGCGCATCATTATTTCCGCGATTTTAACTACTGCGATAGTGGTATGATTCCTTGGTTATTGGTGATTGAATTGCTGTCAAAATCAGGCAAAACAGAGACGCCAAAAAAACTGTCGCAACTGGTTGATGAGATGATTGCCGCTTTTCCCATCTCAGGTGAGATTAACTTTAAATTAGACGGTATCACTGCGCCTGCGGTGTTGGCAAAACTTGAAGAAAGCTACCAACAATTTGATAGCCAAACGGCGACCCTCGATAAACTCGACGGCTTGTCGGTCAATTTTCCACGCTGGCGCTTTAACGTCCGCGCTTCTAACACAGAGCCACTGATTCGTCTCAATGTCGAAGCAAGCGGTGATAAAACGCTATTAGATGAAAAAACCAAACAGCTAGAAAATTGGATTGTGGCACAAGGCGGCACGCTAGCCGACCACTAGGTTTTATTAACTACCATAAAAAAGCCGCTGCTATAAAAAAAGCCGTTTCAACGTTAATTCATTGAAGCGGCTTTTTTACTATTTAAGCTAAAACCATCTAGGCTAAAACCTTTTTAAGCTAAAACCATTAAGCCTCAGCAAATGGCTGGCGGATTATTTACCGCCACGCTCAGCACGGGCTTTATTGATGAGATAGTTAACCACTTGTGGCACTTTACCATCCTCACCCTCAACAACGTATTTGCCATCAACGACAACCGCAGGTACCCCTGATAGTTGGAAGCGCTGCGCCGCATCTTTTGAACGCGCGATACGGGTATTCACCGCAAAAGAATTGTACATGCTGTTAAATTTATTGATATCCACGCCTTTTGATGCATACCATTGACCGATAGAGGCTTGGTCAAACAATTTTTGACGGTCTTTTTGAATTGCGTCAAACATCGCTTGGTGGGTTTTGCCTTGATAACCTAACAACTGCGCAGCATAAAAACCGCGGGCGTTTTGTTCCCACACAGGGTTCATCGCAGCAGGCGTCTGCATAAACACCACATCAGCTGGCAATTTTTTTGACCACTGTGCCATATAAGGTTCTAATTTGTAGCAGTGTGGGCAACCATACCAAAAAAATTCGCGAACAATGATTTTATTGCCTTCAATTTTTTCTGGGTTTGCAAGCACCTTATAGTCTTGACCCGCTACAAAATCTGCAGCTTGGGTTGATAAACTGGTCAAGCCGATAGCGGCGGCGATTGCGGTCATTGCTAATTTTTTCATGGTTGCCTCATTAACAGTCAAATCATAGGGTCTAGCACGGCTCATATCTTATAGAAAATCGCTTGCTAGCAGGGCTCAAAATACGAAAATACCTGCGCGTTATACTATCATAAATTGAGGATGCACCTAAGTGTAATACTTTGTAAACTAAAAAAAACTACACTGGTGAAAAAAATAAGCAATATGTTAGTTAAATTTTCTAAATTAAAAATTATGTTTTTTAAGTTTATTTTATTAGTGACGTTCAGAATTGGGCGGTTATGTGGTTGGGTAGTAATCAGCTATTTTACCTTAAAAATTTATCCTACATTTTACGCTATCAGCTTGCCACATAAATTCTACAGCGCATTGGCTAAAAACTGTTAGAATAAGGCTATTTTTGATAGCCATTGTGCTTAGCAAGCAACCGCATTTCAAAAAGCGCGATAACATGCTATTAAAGTAAAAAGTATCGAATTAGAAAAATAGCGAAGTAAAAATCAAACGGAACTATCATCATGACACAACCGAATCTACAGCAAAACGTCGACTTACAAGAAGTACAAAAATTCACCGACCTTGCCAATGAATGGTGGGACAAATCAGGCGCGTTTGCCACCTTGCACCAAATCAATCCGCTACGCTTAAACTGGATTGAACAGCAAACCATCGCCCGCCAGCAATCAGGATTAACCGGCAAAAAAGTGTTAGATGTCGGCTGTGGTGGTGGTATTTTGTCGCATAGTATGGCAGTGCGCGGTGCTACAGTGACGGGTATTGATTTGGGAGAGGCGAACATCAAGGCAGCACAAATCCATGCTACGCAGACCAACCAAGCGATTGATTTTGCTTGTGTTGCTGTAGAAGATTTTGCCAAAGCGCACGCTGGTGAGTTTGATGTAGTGACGTGTATGGAAATGCTCGAGCACGTGCCAGACCCGCAGTCCATTATCAATGCTTGTTTTACCCTGCTCAAACCCAATGGCGTATTGGTACTATCGACCATCAATCGCAACCCAAAATCCTACCTGTTTGCGGTGATTGGCGCTGAATACCTATTACGCTTGTTGCCACGCGGCACACATGATTATGAAAAATTCATCACCCCCGCCGAGTTAGATCGTTTTGCCCAGCGGGCAGGCTGCAAACGTCAAGATTTAATTGGCTTACATTACAATCCACTTATCAAGCACTATTGGCTGGCACAAAATGTTGACGTTAACTACATGATGGCGGTATATAAGCCTCAGTAGTTGGCTTTACTAAAATATTAATCGTTGATTTGAGCAAAAAATGACTGAAAAATGCCAAGCTGTATTGTTTGACCTTGATGGTACCTTGATTGATACAGCACCTGATTTTATTCGGATTATTAAGGTGATGTGCGCCAAACACCAGCACCCAGCACCCAGTGATACCGCCATTCGTGAGCAAGTTTCTGCGGGCGCCAGAGCGATGGTCAAGCTGATGTTTGGCGAGCTTGTCAATGTGACTGAGGATGACCCAACCTTGCTGGCTTATCGGCAAGAGTTTTTGGACACCTATGAGGCCGATATCTGTGTCGATAGCCGCTTGTTTGATGGGCTTGATTCGCTGCTAAAAAACTTGGAATCACGTGGTATCGTATGGGGCATTGTCACCAATAAGCCGCGTTATTTGGCGGAAAATTTGTTAGACAAACTTCAGCTAACTGAGCGCTGTGCTGTACTAGTATGCCCTGATGATGTCAAATACACTAAACCTGACCCAGAGCCCATGTATTTGGCAGTAGCGCGTTTGAATGAACAACTCGGGCGTCAGTTACAGCCTGAAGATTGTGTGTATGTCGGTGACCATATCCGTGACATTCAAGCGGGCAATGCGGCGAATATGCGCACGATTTTGGCAGCTTATGGCTACATTCCCCCTGAAGACCAAGCGGATTTGGGCAGTTGGGGCGCAGATAACATAATCCATAGCGTCGCTGAATTGACCGCTTTGCTTGTGGATTGGACGGATGCTTGAGCAGACACTTGAACAAGCAACTAGGCGATTGATTCATAGACAAGGTGTTAACAATTTGCCCGATTTTTAGGGAATTTTTTAGCAAGCTTTTGAGAAAAATTTTGAGGAAACTATGACTTTAGCAACCCATGATGATATCCGTAACTTTATTCCACCTGCCGATTGTCTAAAAGGTAAAAATATTTTGGTCACAGGGGCAGGTGATGGCATCGGCAAAGCAGCCGCGCTAAGCTATGCAAAATATGGCGCGACCGTGCTACTACTTGGCAAAACCGCGAGCAAGCTTGAAGCCGTGTATGACCTAATTGAAGCAGAAGGCGGTGCTGAGCCTGCCATGCTACTGATGAATCTAGAGAGCGCAAGCTACACAGAAATGCAGCAATTGGCGATTTTGATTGAGCGTGAAGTCGGGCATTTGGACGGTGTTTTACACAATGCAGGGTTGCTCGGTGTATTGACCCCACTTGAGATGTATGACCCGATTATTTTTGAGCAAGTGATGAAAGTCAATTTTAATGCCACCTTTACCCTTACTCAAGCTTTGCTACCGCTACTCAAATCTGCACAAAGTGGCTCAGTGGTGTTTACCTCTAGTAGTGTTGGCAGCCGTCCACGCGCATTTTGGGGGGCGTATGCGCTGTCAAAATTGGCGGTAGAAGGGATGAGCGATATTTTCACCCAAGAGACCCAAAAAACCACCACCCTGCGCTTTAACTGCATCAATCCCGGTGCCACGCGTACCCAAATGCGGGCTGCTGCCTATCCGAGCGAAAACCCCAACACCTTGCTTGCGCCAGAAGACTTGATGAGTGCGTATGTTGCCTTGATGAGTGATGAGGCGGCAGGTATCAAAGGTCAGGTGATTGATTTACAGCCACAATAAAATGGCGCGATGACGGCGTTAATACGCTATTGAAATTTGATAAAACCACTACCATATTATTATGGTTAACTTATTAAAATCTAAGGAAAAATATGGCAAGTGGTTGGGCTGCAGATGGCGCAGAAAACGAGCAAATTGAAGCGACTATTAATGATGCGATTGCACGGGCAAAACGGGCATTGCCACAGGGCGAGAGCCTAACTCATTGCGAGGAGTGCGATGCCCCAATCCCCGAAGCACGGCGTCTTGCGATGCCAGGGGTGCACTTGTGCGTGCGTTGTCAACAATCGCTAGAACAGCATCAGCAAAAAGTTGAGCTATTTAATCGCCGTGGTAGTAAGGATAGCCAATTGCGCTAAGCGTATTGGCGAATGCTGTCGTTCATAACAATGACAGCTTATAAAAATTTTTCAAGCGGCAGGTGCGATAGCATCCATACTAGCGTACGCTGCCAAGCCTTGGTTTGTGGCTCTTCATCATACGTGACGATTTGACCGTTCTCGAGCGTTGACCACTGAATATTGTCATCTTTGAGCGACAAGGTGTAGCTGGTTGTTGGCAAGGCTTGCAAAAATTCACTGCGGATTTTGTTGGCAAGTACAGGGTGGGCGATGGCAACGCCAAGTTCGGTATTGGTCAAGGCTGAACGTGGATCAAAGTTGAACGAGCCGATATACACCTTTTCACCATCGCTTTCAAACGTTTTGGCATGCAAGCTGGTTGCAGAGCTTCCTGTCAAGTATGAATCACGCAAATTGTCTTTGATGGCGTTGGGCTTGAGCTCATATAGCTTGACCCCAGCTTTGAGTAAGTCTTTGCGGTGTTTGGCATAGCCAGAATGCACGAGTTTGACATCGGTGGCGCTCATGGCATTGGTCAAAATATTCACCGCTACGCCTTTTTTTGCAAGGTTGATAAAATAGTTTTTGCCTTGCTCTGTGGGTACAAAATACGCAGAGATTAAATTGAGTTCACGGCTGATTTTACCTAAGCTTTGGTTGATGTCTAACCCTTGGGTATTGGCTTTGCTGCCCAGTTTATCAGGATTGTCCGTCAATAGCTGCACGCTTGCCCAGTAGAGCGGCAATTTTTGTTGTTTGATTTGGTTGACAAAGTCGATTGCCACCAAGCGCTTTAGATAGTCGTTTTTCAGCTTTAGCACCGGGTCGAGTTGTTGTGATGCGGGTTTATCAGCTTTTTGGGTTTTTGGGGTGAACACTTGGTTTAGGGCAGATGGCTCAGGTTCTTTGACCAAATCGGTGATAGGAAAAGCCAGTTTATGGTTCCAATATTGGTCAAACGCTTGTGACATCTGCGGCACAATATGCCCAACCATCAGCACATCTAGGTCAGAAAATACCATCTCTTGGTTTAAAGAAAAATACTCATCCCCGATATTCCGCCCGCCCGTGATGGTGATTTGGCTATCAGCGGTGATGGATTTGTTGTGCATACGATGATTGAGCCGCTCAAAATCGCCCACAAACCCTAGCCAGCGCCACGAGCGAAAACGATTGGGGTTCATCAATCTCACTTCAATATTGGGGTGTTCATTGAGTACCCACAGCGTTGGGTCGAGACCACGGGTATTGTTGTCATCTATCAATAATCGCACGCGCACACCGCGCTCTGCCGCTTCTTTGATGGCTTGGAACATCAGATTGCCAGTGATGTCGTTATTCCAAATATAATACTGCACATCTAGCGTTTTTTCTGCGGTGCTAATCAGCAGCATACGGGCGGCAAACGCATCCATGCCATCGGGCAAGGGATAAACGCCCGTTTTTTGTGGATTGCTTTTAACCAACTCTGCGATGCCATCGGCCATGCTTTGCGAGCCAAATTGGCGAAAACGGCTGGAGGGCTCATCAGGTGGCATATCGGTTGCCACCGTTTTTTGATGGTCTTTGGTAATGACGGCGGTTTGGTAAGTGCTTGGTTTACCCGTGTTGGCAGGCAGACGACCCCACCAGGCGATAAAAAACAAAATCGCCATACCTAGCAAAAATAGGCTGGCTAAAAAAATAAGACGACGTTTGAACAGGGGTCTTAGCATGATGGCACTCACCAAGGTCAATTAAGCCCTAGGTTAAATTAGTTAAATTGACGCCCAATAAATTTGACGGTTTCATCCTTGGCTTTTTTGACGGCAAGCTTGCGGTTTTGTCCCAGCAGTAATTTGATTTGCCACAGTTTTTCTTGATACAAGGTTGTTGCAGGCGTGTGATACATGGCATTGATGATGCGTTTGCTCGCCAGGACGGCATCGGGGGAGCGACTGCTTAATTCTGCGACCAAATTCTTGGCAACTTCCATCGGTGTGTCGCTTAGATGGCTCACCACACCGTAGTCACAGGCCTGCTGCCCATCAAAAATCCGTGCCGTCATCGCTAACTCCTTGACGATGTCCGCGCGTAGCACCCCCATCGCAGACTGGGTCAGTCCCATATCCGCTACCAGTCCCCATTTGGCTTCCATAATGGCAAATTGGCAATCCGCTGTGGCGATACGAATATCGGTCGCCAGTGCCAACTGTAGTCCTGCGCCAAGGCAATGTCCATGCAATACACTGATGACAGGCATCGGTAGTTCTCGCCACACAAGGCACACTTTTTGAAATTTACTTTGGAACGGTTTGATAAGCTCCCAAGCGACCTGTTTTAGGTTTTTTGGGTTGTTTAAATCCGCCAAATCAATGCCGGTAGAAAAGCTTTTACCTTCACCTGCCAAAATCACCGCCCGCACGTCCGTCCATGTGGTGAGCAGGTGGGCTAAATCAATGAGTTTATCCATCAACGCAAAACTTAACGCATTGCGCTTGTCAATCCGTGTCAGCCAAACAATGACGCTATCATCACCGCTAAGTTCCAACCGCACATCGGGTGCAAGGTTATCGTTTGCAGCTTTGATACGCTGCGCTAAAGATGAAGCAGTAGTACGCTGAGAAAATGGCAAAAACCCTACACCCGGCAATATTTTTGATAACGACAAAACCGACATACGCATCCTTAAAATTTGACCAACCCAATACACTTAAAAAAATGTTGCGAAACGCGAAGATTTGCAATCATTAATCTCACTTTACTGATTTTATTGGTTGGGCACAAGAGGCGATATCGGACGATACGTTTGAGAAAGGTAACGTGGAATAGCAAGTATGCCAAACCTAGGCGGCATTGTGGTGATGGGCGTCAAATCATCTTCCAAGTCATGTCGTTTTCTTTGAGCTGGGCATATTTGAGTGCAGGGAATTGGCTCAAATCAGCCTTTGCCAAGTTATCGAGCGCTTGTAGCATTTGCTCATAATAAGGCGCCAAAATGGCAAATTGCGCAGGCGAGCTATTGTTGATATTTAGCAAACACTTGTCTTCAAGATTTTGACTGGCTTGGCGTAACTGTGGTACGCCCGTATAACGACTCGCCCCTAAAATGCGATGCGCCGCGTGGGACAAGGCTTGCCTGTCGTGGCGCTGCCAAGCCTGCTGCAAGTCACTTTTTTCCTGATCAATCGATTCAATCAGCAGGGTAATCAAGTTGGCTGCCAAATCAGGCTTGCCTGCTACCCGCATCACCGCATCATCCCAATCAATAACCGCAAGACTTGCTAGTGACTCAGCGCTATGCTGACTGCTGACTGATGGTAGGCTTGGTAGATTAGCGTTGTCATCGGTGGTAGTCGCTGAGGCGGCTAATGGCGTATGAGCAAATACGGTACTCTCTTTAGGGGTTGCAGGTGCAGTACGCGGGTTATTTGCCACAGACGCTATAGGCGCTATCGAGCGCGCCGAGATGGGTGAGTTGATAGCCGATTTGTCAGAAGCCACATCAGCGGTTGAGTCAAAAGTCACATCAGCGGACACGGACGTGCTGTGTTTACCCAACCAGCGTTGCAGGATTTGCAATAACTGGGCTTGACTGATTGGCTTGCCTACATAGTCATCAATCCCAGATGCCAATAATTTATCGCGTTCATCCGATAGACTATGTGCGGTCAGGGCAATAATCGGAATATGTTGATGTCCTGCTTGCGTTTCAACCTTACGGATTTGGATGGCGGCTTCACTGCCTGACATTCTTGGCATTTGAATGTCCATAAAAATCAAATCCACGGCGGTATCGCTTTGTGACTGGTGGGTGGTGATGTATTCAATGGCATCAAACCCACTATTAACCGTCACCACATTAATGCTCAGCTCAGCCAATAACGCTTCTAGTACCAATAAATTGGGCAGATGGTCATCCACGGCAAGCACAGTAAAGCCATGCCACTGCGGCAGTGTGGGCTCTTGGCTGCTGGCAGAATTGCTATCGAGCAGCTGATAAAGTTGGCGACGATCGAGCGGCTGATACAAGGCTTGTGCTTGGTAACGCGACAACAATTCTGGCTCAAGATTGACCTGATAGCCAAATAGTAGCAATTTACCGGCATAATGTAAGCGTACTTGTTTGAGCAGCGACGTGGTGTCCTCAGTGGTACCATTGTCCACGATGACCCAATCCCAATGATTGCCTGTTTCTTTGAGCGATTCAAGTAGGCTTGCTAGCGTACTTGCGGTAGTAATGGCAATCGGTAATTCACGCAGCGAGCCTTTTAACACTTGTAAGCTTGCAGGATGGTCAATCCAAACCAAGATATTTACCGCAGCAGTGGTATCAGCCGCTATATAACCAGCATCGGTTTTTGGCGGGACGATGGCGGGTAACTGCCAAATGGGGTCATGGATAAGCAGCCGCTGCTGCTCTTGGTTACTGATGGTCATCGGCAAGGTAAACCAAAACGTCGTGCCTTTGATTTTGTGCGATTGGCTCGCATCACCCGCTTGCTCAGTGGCGTTGTCATAAAAACCAATATTGCCGCCCATCAGATAGGTAAGCTGTTTTGAAATTACCAACCCCAGCCCTGTACCGCCGTACTGGCGAGTAATCGACGGATCGCCTTGCGAAAAACTTTGGAACAGCACTTTTTGATGCTCAGGCGAAATCCCGCGCCCTGTGTCTTGCACACTGATATGAATTAAATCATCAATGTCATCATCCAGACTGACCCGCACAATGACCTCGCCATCATCGGTAAATTTGATGGCGTTGTTAACAAGATTGGTCAAAACCTGCTTGGTACGTAACGCATCCCCCACCAGATAATGCGGCACATCGTCATAGAAGAACACCGCCAGCCGTAAATCTTTCTCTGCCGCCAGTGGCGATAGCATATCCACCACATCGTAGATACTGGCATACAGGTCAAATTCATGACTATCCAGTACCAGTTTGCCGGCTTCAATCTTAGAAAAATCAAGCACGTCATTGACCAGTGCTAATAGGTGCGCTGAAGACTTACGAATCGTTTGCACGTACAAGTCTTGCTCGGCATTTAAGCCGCCATGACGGGATAATAGGTTGATAAAGCCGTCAATACTGTTAAGTGGGGTGCGTAATTCGTGACTGATATTGGCTAAAAATGCCGATTTGGTTTGACTGGCTGAAACCGCGGCATCACGCGCATTGCGAATTGAGATGTTTTGCATTTCCATCTCATCAAAAGCCAATCGTAAATCATCTTCGGTCTGCTCGGCGTGATTTTTGAGTTCTTGGAAACTTTTATGCAGACGTCTTAAGGTCTTGACCAAATCCTGTTGCAGCTGGTTGATTTCACCACTGGCGTTGATGGTCATCGGTTTATACAGGTTGTTGGCGTTGGTGCGCTGCAAATGTAACCGCATCTCATAAATCGGCGCAATCCAGCGTCTAGCATATATGTGGGTGGTCAATAGCAGCAGCAAAATAGTAAAGAGTCCGGTAATCGCTAACGCTAACATCACTTGATAGCGAGCCACTTGTAGCGGCTCATTATCAATATTGACAATAATCCATAAGGTCGGTAGTGGGGCAGTCGCATTGGCGGGCGCGCTTAGTACCAATTTTCGACCAAATAAACTACTACCCTTGCTATTAAACAGGCTGTTGGATTGGGTGTTGAGCTGCGTCAGCAAATAAGTTTGCTGCGTATTGCTTTGCGCCTCAAGGTGGCGTCCCAAAAAAGGCAACAAGCGCGGATTGGGCTGTTGTGACAAATCCCCAAAACTAACCAACACGTTGCTTTGTTCGTTGACAATCGCCACGCCTTGCAAGTGTTTGTCGTTGATGGCATTTTGTAGGGCAAATTTCACATTGTCTTGCAGTGTCGCCAATTCTTTGGGCGACAGCTCGGCTTTATTTGAGCCATCTTTATTTGAGCCATTATTGCTATTAGGCTGAGTGCTAGTTGCAGATAGCGCTTGGTTGATTTTAAGCAGATTCGTCTGCATGGAAGCGGCGACAGGCTGCAGAGTCACCAGCAAATTATCGGCGGTTGATTGCTGAATGGTACGCGCAGCACGGCTGGTATCTGATAACACCAAAAAACCACCCGTCAACGCGAGTGCGCTAATCGGCAAAAACACCAACAGTATCAACTGTCCATAAGCGGTGGAAAAATCCAAGTGAAATCGTTTGCTCACATTGCTAGCCTTGCATCAGCCTAATTTAGGCATCAGATTTTTTATCAGGGTTTTGGGGTATAGCGTTTCATTTTATAGGATTTTAGCCAATTTTGCTTGCGCGGCTGGGGTTTTTGTCGCAAGTAAATTTTTGACAAGTCTATACCCCAGCAAAAAATCGAGATAAAATCAGATGGGGTAGCGGTGGAAAAATGACTGGCACAATAATCATGATTCGCCACTGACGGGTGATACGAATTTTGCTAAACTACGCGCGCAATCCAAAAAATTTACTGTTAAAAAAACTAATTAACGCTAGCTAATCTATAAGATAGACTAAATGCGTCTACTCAAAACTCGTATTATCAAAAGTTCATGGCCAAAAACTAAGGTTGTCTTATGACCCACAATAATTTCATCACTGAAACCAGCACGCTCAATGACTGCATTGGACATACACCACTGGTCAAGCTGGCGCGATTTGCACCGCAAACCGACCAAGGTACAGCCACACTGCTTGCCAAACTTGAAGGCAACAATCCAGCGGGCTCAGTGAAAGACCGCCCTGCCTATAACATGTTTTATCAAGCGGAAAGGCGTGGCACTATCAAGCCAGGCGACACCATCATTGAGGCTACCAGTGGTAATACAGGCATCGCCCTTGCCATGGTCGCGGCAATGCGCGGCTATGCCATGACGCTGATTATGCCTAGCAACTCTACCCAAGAGCGTAAAGACGCTATGGCAGCGTATGGGGCGACATTGATTGAAGTCGATAACATGGAGTCGGCACGTGACCTTGCCCAGCAAATGCAGGCAGAAGGCAAAGGCATCGTACTTGACCAGTTTAACAACCCTGACAACAAACAAGCGCATTATCTGACCACAGGTCCTGAGATTTGGCAGCAAACCAATGGCACGATTACCCACTTTATTAGCTCAATGGGGACCACAGGCACCATCATGGGCGTGTCCAAATACCTAAAAGAACAAAACCCAAACGTGCAAATTATCGGTTTACAGCCCGCTGAAGGTGCTAATATCGCAGGGATTCGCCGATGGCCAGCCGCCTATTTACCAAAGATTTTCGAGCCAAGTTTGGTCGATAGGGTGATAGACATCGAGCAGCACGATGCGGAAGTGTTTATGCGTAAGCTTGCCCGCGAAGAAGGGATTTTTGCGGGGGTATCATCAGGTGGTGCGGCGTGGGCAGCGTACCAAATCGCTAAAGAACACCCGGATGCGGTGATTGCATTTATCGTCTGTGACCGTGGCGATCGTTATCTATCAACAGGGTTGTTTGGTGTTAAAGATGACGCTTAATACCTAATAACATACAGCAGAAACTAACAAGGAAGTATTATGGCTACGCCAGCGCCGATTTTAGTATTTGATATCGAAACCATACCCGATGTTGCCACAGGTAAGCGGCTATACCCTGAGTTGGCTGGGTTATCGGATAACGATGCCATGACCAAGCTCATGGCACTGCGTGAGCAAGATGTTGGGCATCCTTTTATGCCCTTGCCTTTGCACAAAATCGCCTGTCTTTCGGTGTTATGGGTGGCGGGCGGCAAAATGACCCTCAAATCGCTGTCGCTGGCTGACCATAGCGAAGCGCAAATGATTCAAACCTTTTTTAATGCCATCGAAAAAAATCCGTTGTTGGTGAGCTGGAATGGCAAGGGCTTTGATATACCCGTCATGGTGTATCGAGCGTTACAGCATGGTCTAACAGCGCCCAAGCTGTTTAGCCAAACCGGTGAGATGAGATACAACAACTATATCAACCGCTATCATGACCGTCATACCGATTTGATGGTGAAGCTTGCCATGAATAGCACGTCACAAAAACTCGATGTCGTGGCATCCCTATGCGGCTTTGCAGGCAAGCAAGCGTTGGACGGCTATGATGTGTTGCCTATGGTGCAGGCAGAAGCATGGGATAAGCTCACCACTTATTGTGAAAGTGATGTGCTCAATACTTGGCTGATTTTTTTGCGCTACCAACGACTGACGGGACAATTTTCAGTTGAGCAAAGCGAGCAATGGGAATCCACCACCCGAGACTATCTGCAATCGTTCACCAATCAAGACAATAGCCTGCGCCATGATAAATTTTTGCAAGCGTGGCAACCTGCTAGCAATTTAGCCGCTGACCAACATGTCACTCATGTCACTGATATTGCCATCACCCAGCCGCCATCTGATACCCCAACCACCCAAGTAGAATCACCATGAATACCATTTTTCCACCCAGCCAAGTGGTGGCATTGCCCATCCATCAGTCCGAGCACACCTTTCCTGTCCGCCGCGTGTATTGCGTGGGGCGCAACTATGCCGACCACGCCCGGGAAATGGGCAGTGACCCGGACCGTGAGCCGCCATTTTTCTTTTGTAAAGCCGGTGACAGTGAGTCGATTATTGCAGTTCGACCCGATAGCGTTGCCCAATTGCCTTATCCGACTAAAACGCAAGCGCTACATTATGAAGTAGAATTGGTGGTTGCGATTGGCAAAGCGGGCGCCAATGTGAGTGTAGCACAGGCACATGAACTGATTTTTGGCTATGCCGTGGGGCTCGACATGACGCGCCGCGACTTGCAAAACGTCATGAAGCAAAACGGTCGCCCCTGGGAGATTGGCAAGGCGTTTGACTATTCGGCACCCATTGGCGAAATTTATCCCGTTGCTAGCGTTGCTGAGATACAACAAGCAAATATTTCACTGGCGGTGAATGGCGAGCCTAAACAACAAGGCAATATCAATCAGTTAATTTGGAATGTGGCAGAAACCATTGCCAATTTATCTGAGTTTTTTGAACTCAAAGCAGGGGATTTGATTTTTACAGGTACGCCAGCGGGCGTCGGTGCGGTGGTCAAAGGCGATACCATACTGGCGCAAATTGATGGACTGGGCAAAATTGAATTGGTGGTGGTTTAGAATTAAGTGATGTTAATCATGAAAAAATTAATATTAGCACTTATGTTGTTTATGGGTTTGACATGTCATGCAGAGACAAAAAATTCTGACATTGAAAAAATTCTTGTCAATTCATATTTTGAAAAACCGATTGATAAATCACAAGTTGCTTCTTTAGACCAACAAATTATTTTATCCAATTTTGCGGTATCTGCCACAGGCTATTTTTATCACCGCTGTTCTAAAATTTCATCTGATTATGCTGATAAAGTTCAGTTTGTAACAGATAATTTATTAACAATTTTTCCAACGATACAAAGCGATTTGGCTCAAACGCATCAATGGCAAGATAATTTTGAAAAATTGGATAAAAAGGCATTGGCTACACTTGAAGTCATTACCGCAGTTAATCGCCTTGACGAGAATTTTATCAATGAACCGTTAATTGAAAAATCGCTATGTGATGGTTTTATTAACAATTATGGGGGTAGCACTGCTAAACAGGCTTGGTTACATTATTACCAACAAGCATTGCCTGTTTTGATTGATGAATTTAATCGAGTGTATATAAAATAAACTAGGCGAGAATTACCTAGCCTAATTGTCCATAATTAAGTAATAAAACAAAATTCAATATATCGTTGTAGGTCGTGTTAGCGACAGCATAACACGAATGTCACCCTCAAAGTTATCGGGTTACGCCATAAAAGACTGACTAACCCAACCTACAATGATATTATCATTTAACATGGTATCACTACTTAAATTATTAAATCACCTTTTCCACTTTAAATCCCATTTCTTGCATGAGTTCAGCTTTATCAAACGGCGCAAGGCTGGCACGAGTAAATGGCTTGTCTTTGAGGTAGGTGGTTGTGACCCGCTGTAAGTCATCAAGGCTGACCGCCAAGATTTTGGCACGCATCGCTTGTTGCCAGTCTTTGCCGCGACCGTGTAACTCAGCAAACAGCGCCTTCACCGCTTCACCCGCCGGACTTGCGGGTTTGTCCATGCCTGCCATCAATCCTAAAATCGCTTCTTCAATCCAAGCATCGGTTTTTTCGCCTGTGGTTTGCGCCAGTAACCAATCAATACTGCCCAAAAAATCATCAAACGTTGCTTGGTCACGGGGGTCACGGTAGCTATAAAACTTGAATGAACAGGCATTGCTATCATAGCTCGCCCCGCCGCCATACGCCCCGCCTTGCTCACGAATGGTACGATGCAGATAGTTGTTGCGTAGCACGCTTGAGAGCACCATCAAGGCAGGGGCATCGGGATGGTTGGTCGGCACGGCATCAAAGACAAGCGCATGATGAAACACATTGGTTTGCGCAAGCCACGCGATATCGCTACCGTCAGTGGTAATGGGCGATTCGATTAAGGTAGTGGTAGGCTCGTCAACAGGCGCTTGCCAGCTCTCACTAATTGCTTGCTGCAGCGTCGGTAGTAACTCTGCTTCGGCGATGATAAGTGCTTGTTTTGGCAGGGCTTTGATGTAGCTATGTAAATTGGCTAAGCGCTCTCCGAGCTTTTGCCACGCACTGCTATCTTGCTCCGCTTGCTGCAAAAATTCAGTTAAGCTATTTAATGCAGGCAAACCACCGCGTACATATTCAAGACGGGCGATTTTACTGGTGTTACGGCTCGCTGTTTGCATGGCATACGCATGGCCTGCATTGGCAAGGCGCGATTGCCAGCCCATTTGTTTTTGGGTCAGTAGCTCTTCCATCCGCGCATATTCAGTAAAAATAGTGTCGTTGAGCACTTCTTTAAGCAGCTCAATCGCTTCAAATTTACGTGACAATGAGCGGGTAGCGACCACCAAAAAGCTATCCATTTTTTCGGGATTGTCAGGTGACGTGCGCTGGCTGATTCTGACAGTCACGCCGCTTGAATGGCGTGCTTGCCGCGCTTGAAATGCCAAGGCATCGTGTTTGCGCGTGCCCACTTCGCTGATCAAGCTCAGATACGTTGGTAAATCTGGGTGATTGATGAGCGCTTCATGACCTTCTAGGGGTATAATCACTTGATAATAGTACAGACCATTGGTGCCTGCTTCATATTCATACAACGTACTTGGCACACCACTTAAAGTGATATCGCGTTTTGTACCTGTTTTAAATTGAATTTGGGCAGGAATATCCGCCAATCCCACTTTGGGTAGCAAATCCACATCATCAGGCGTAGCTTGGCGCTCGGCAAGGGCTTTGGCTTGGGCGATGAGCGCATTACGCGTGTCATCGGTGAGTGCCGCTTCGATGGTGTCAAGTTTGGCTTGCTCATCCTTGGCTTGTTGCTCAGATTTACTGGCATCAGGGATGAGTGTCAAGCGCACGCGGTGCGGATTGTCGAGCAAAAATTTGCGAATCAAATCGGCGATAAAATCAGGGTTTTGTACTTGCTCACGTAGCCAGTTTAGGTTTTTATCGATGTCCCACACATGCATGGGGTCACCGTCGTGGATAGCAGTACTAAAGCCTTCTAGCATCAAATTTAGACCATATGGCATACTATCGCCACCGATATGACGTTGGTCGATTTCGATTTGGTGCAAAATGGTTTCAATCGCTTCGCTGTCCACAGGCTGGTCTGCCACTTGTTTGAGTAAGTCCAAGATCCCTTGCTCAATGGCATCGCCATGCTCAGGCTCAGAGCCACGAACCCCCGCATAAAACACCATCTGATAATGGCTGTCATCCAAGCCCAGTAGCGGTGTTGGGGCAGATGCCAGCGGATGGCTATCGAGATACGCCCGCAGCGGCGAACCTGCATGTTCAACCAATACGCCCTCAAGTAATCGCATAGCCAGGCGCTGCTTACCGTCTAAAATCGATGGTAATAACCATGCCATGACGTGGTGGGTTTGTTTGGGTTTCACCGTATCGACACTGTAAGTGTCCGTCACGCTGATTGGCGCGGGCAATGATTTTTCGAGTCGTGAGGCGTGTTTTTGCCCTTTAGCAAACGCTTTGCCTGCCACCGCCAATGCATCCTCATGGATACGGGCTTGGGTCTCTGCCACAGGGATATTGCCAAAGCTCATCACCACTGCATTGCTTGGGTGATAGTGACTTTGATGAAACTTGACCAAATCAGCATGAGTCAGCTCGGTAATGGCAGCGGGCTCACCGCCAGAATTGTAGTGATAAGTGGTTGTGGGGAATAAATGACGCGCCAGCGTATGATACAACTGGTCAATCTCGCCACTCATCGCGCCTTTCATTTCATTAAACACAATGCCTTTATACTGGGGTTTGCCGTCTTCATCAAGCTCCACGCGAATCCCTTCTTGGGCAAAATCGAGCGGATTTAAACTTGGGAAAAATGTCGCATCTAAATACACCGACAACAAGTTAAAATAATCTTGACGGTTTTGGGTGGCAAACGGATACGCCGTCCAATCTGCCGCAGTAAACGCATTCATAAACGTATTGAGCGAGCGCTTAATCATGCTAAAAAACGGGTCGCGCACGGGATATTTTTCAGAACCACATAGACTGGTATGCTCCAAAATATGCGCTTCACCACGGTCGGTCATCGGCTGGGTGCGAAAGCCAATCATAAAGGCATTTTCATCACTCGGGTGGGCGAGGTGATAATGAATCAACCCAGTGGCGTTATGTTCGCTCACTAGCACATCAAGCGATAGCGCATCGATGCGCTCATGAGAGCGTAGGGTAAAAGCAGGGTGTAGGGTCAAATCTAAAGCAGAGTCGTAAGAAGTTGCGGGCATGAAGTTACCTGTGTGTCATAATAATATTTGTCAGAATTTATCAGCAAAACCAACTGTAAAAAAACAGAAAGTATAGCAGTTTTGTCGGATTTATTTTGAGTTAAATGGGGGTTTAAACCGCTTTATTAAAGGGAAAATGGATTATTCTTATTCTTATCAAGTAAAGTTTTAGCTTTTACAGTAAAATGCTACAAATTATTCAATAAAACAAAAAACTTAGATTAGGTGAAGTAATGGACTGGCGACCTCTTTCTGAAGCGGATATTTGGCAACTTATTATTGAATCCGAAAACCGCATGACAATACCGCAATCCAAGTTGTGGGAAGTTATGAAGACTGACCCTGTCAAATGGCAAGAAAAAACCTATGGCAAAATGGGCGATGGTTTTTGGGTAGTTGCACTTATTGGGAATCTAGTTGTATATTATAATGACATTGAAAATGGCTTTAACATTTCCCAATACCAGCAATTTGGCGTTATCTCAGATTATTGGTGTAATCAGGATGAGTTAGAGTGGTCTGTTCAGAATATTTTGGACGCTATTTTAAATGGTGGTAATTATTTTCCCCATGCATCCCCACCCAAACCAATTAATTAAACCCAAGTTAGTCAATGAATTTTGAAAAGTGAGAAAAAATAATGGCAAAAATCGTCGCCATCGGCAATGCGTTAGTCGACAGTGAATTTGTTGTCACCGATGCACAGCTTAACGCCACAGGCCTGACCAAAGGTAACATGACCCTAGCCAGTCACAGTGAGCAAGCTGACCTCATCGCCTCGCTCACCACGCAAAACATCATCGCAACCAAACAAGCCGGCGGCGGCTCGGCTGCCAACAGTATCTATGCCGCTGCAAGCCTTGGCAGCGATACTTTTTACGCTTGCCGAGTCGGCGAAGACGAGGCAGGGCGTTTTTATTTGGCGGATTTAAATGCCGCAGGTATCAAGACATCTACTAAGTCATTTGCTGATGGTACTACAGGTAGCTGTATGGTGATGGTGACCCCAGATGGCGAGCGCACCATGCAAACGCATTTGGGCACTTCAGCAGAAATCAGCGAAACCGATATCGAGTTTGATGCGCTCAATGATGCTGATTGGTTGTACCTTGAAGGTTATCTTGCCATGTCACCCTCGGTACAACAGGCGATTGCTCAGCTAAAACAACAAGCCAAAGAAAAAGGGGCTAAAATCGCGGTCAGTTTTGCCGACCCTGCCGTGGTCAAGTTTGGTCGTGAAGGACTTGATGCCATGCTAGAAGGTGGCGTGGATGCGGTGTTTTGTAACTGTGATGAAGCGCAGCTATTTACCAACCAAACCAGCCACTCACAAGCCGCAGCAGCGTTATTGTCAGTCGCCAATATGGCAGTGGTGACCAATGGCGCAGCAGGGTCAATCATTGCAGTGCGAGACGATGTTTCACGTGAAACAAAATTGATTGATGTGGCATCGCTAGCCGTTGATCAAGTGCTAGATACCAATGGCGCAGGGGATAATTTTGCGGGCAGTTTTTTATACGCGCTATCGCACGGTCATACGTTGGCAGATTGTGGCAAATTAGCCAGTAGCGTCGCAAGCCAAATCATTCAGCAATTCGGACCCCGTCTCAAACCGGCGCAATACCAAGCGATTTTACAATCAACCTTAACATAGCACGTGGCTAATAAGGCGGATTTTGACAATCTATTTTGACAATCTAATAAAAAAGCCCTAGTTTTAGCTAGGGCTAGTGCTGATAAAGCTAATCAATTAGGCGGTTTCGTTAAACAGCTCACGACCAATCAGCATGCGCCGTACCTCACTGGTACCTGCGCCAATTTCATATAGTTTGGCATCACGCCAAATACGCCCCAGTGGGTACTCATTGGTATAGCCATTGCCACCAAAGATTTGGATACCTTCTCCTGCCATCCAAGTGGCTTTTTCCGCTGTCCACAAAATTACGCTGGCGCAGTCTTTGCGTACTTGACGCACATGGTCTGAGCCTAGCATATCCAAGTTTTTGCCCACGGTGTAAAGAAAGCTGCGCCCTGCCTGTAAGGTGGTGTACATGTCCGCTACTTTGCCTTGAATTAACTGGAATTCACCGATGGCTTGACCAAATTGTTTGCGGTCGTGGATGTAGGGCATGACGTTGTCCATCACTGCTTGCATTAGCCCAATGGGACCTGCGGCAAGTACCGCACGCTCATAGTCCAAGCCACTCATCAAGACTTTGACGCCGTTATTTAACCCGCCCAAAATATTGTCGCTTGGTACTTCGACATTGTCAAACACCATCTCCCCTGTGTGGCTGCCGCGCATACCGAGTTTGTCGAGTTTTTGCGCAGTATAAAAGCCTTTCATACCTTTTTCTACCAAAAACGCGGTGATGCCTTTTGACCCAAGCTCTGGGTTGGTTTTGGCATACACCACCATCACATCGGCATCCGGTCCATTGGTAATCCACATTTTTGAGCCGTTTAGTACATATACGCCACCTTTGTCTTCGGCGCGTAGTTTCATACTGGTCACGTCTGAGCCGGCACCGGGCTCACTCATGGCTAGGGCACCAATGAATTCACCGCTAATGAGTTTTGGCAAGTATTTTTGTTTTTGGGCGTCTGTGCCGTTGCGTTTGATTTGGTTGATGCATAGGTTGGAGTGCGCGCCATAGCTTAGCGCCACTGAGCCTGATGCGCGGCTGATTTCTTCCATGGCCACCATGTGCGCCACATAGCCCATGTCCACGCCGCCGTAAGTTTCGGGTACGGTGATGCCATGCAGCCCAAGCTCGCCCATTTTTTGCCACAAGTCCATTGGGAATTGGTCGGTGCGGTCAAGCTCGGCAGCGCGTGGGGCGATTTCCGCATCGGCAAAGGCTTTGACGGTTTCGCGTAGGGCGTTGATGTCATCGCCAAGTTGGTAATCGAGTCCTAGGTTCATGGTTAAGTTCCTTCTATTAAAGTTTGAAAAATTACGCTTTTAATCATCACCTACTTGAAGTAGGTGAATAATACTTTCGAGCCATGATGTGGGTACTGGAAAAAAGCTGTTACTAACTAAGTGTACTTGTCTTATCAAGCCTTTGCCTGATAATAAATAGCAGGTTGATATAAAATCTTCATAACTGATATGCAATTTATTAGTAATTCTTATAGCATTATTACTATCTTCGACCTTATTTTGTTCAATATAATCTTTATAAATTTCTATTAAAAGTACTATGGAGTCTTCAGAGAGGGTAGAAATAATATCTACTAATTCTGAATATTTCTCACTTCTGTTATAAAATTCACTATCAGAAAGACCATTGATATAAATATTTAATAGATAATCTATTTTGGCTTGTTTAGTAGCGGTATTTATAGCTGCTAGCACTTTAAGGGTATAGCCTATAAACTCATTACTTTGAACTAGGTCATCATCAAGATTAATTTGAGAATTTTTTAACTTCTCTACTAATTTATCAGCAATAAGCTTATTTCGCGTCCTTATCGCAGAACTAAATACCCCGAAAGAAATTTTACCCAACCAGCTATCTAACATTTCGTCAAAAAATATTTTAACAACTTCTTGTGATGTGTTTTTTGCTAGTTCCAAGTTTGCATTATTAGCCATTTTTGCTGTAATCCTAGCCAATACGTTTATTTAAAATCGCTGTTGCCACCTTTGAGCCGTTTTGCCTGCCCAAAAACGCACTGATTCTTTGTCCAACATCAACCAGTTTATCGAGGTCAATGCCCGTCTCAATACCCATGCCATGTAGCAGATATACCACATCTTCGGTGGCAACATTGCCGGTTGCGCCTTTGGCATACGGACAGCCGCCAAGCCCTGCCACCGAGGTATCAAACTGCCATACCCCCATTTGTAATGCTGCTAAGGTATTGCTAAGTGCTTGACCATAGGTGTCATGAAAATGCCCAGAGACATTGTCAATATCAATATAACGCAAGGCAGCATCCAACGCTTTTTGCACCTTGATAGGCGTGCCCACGCCGATGGTGTCAGCAATGCCAATATGTTCAGCGCCAATGGCAACGAGTTTTTCTGTCACATAGGCGACTTTATCGGCTGAAATTTTCCCCTCATACGGGCAGCCCACGGTACAAGAGATGACACCGCGCACTTTGATACCATGCGCTTTGGCGGCGTCAGCCACTGGGGCAAAACGCTCGATACTCTCAGCGATGCTACAGTTGATATTTTTTTGGCTAAAAGCTTCACTCGCTGAGCCAAAAATCACTACTTCATAATTGGCAAATTGGTCACGGTGGGCAAGGGCGGCATCAAAGCCTTTCATATTGGGTGTGAGCACCGAATATACCACGTCATCGCGTTTGACAATGCCGTTTAATACGGCATCATTGTCTGCCATTTGTGGTACCCATTTTGGCGACACAAAGCTAGTGGCTTCAAGCTTGCGCACCCCTGCATCTATTAGCCCGTTAATGAGCGCAATTTTGACGTCGCTTGGCACGGTTTGTTTTTCGTTTTGTAGTCCGTCTCTTGCGCCCACGTCGATGATTTTGACAAAATTTGGATAGTTCATGATTGGCTGCCCGTATCAAGTTTTAAAAGCTCATCGCCATCGGATACCAAATCCCCTGCTTTGAACAGCAACTCTGCCACCGTACCATCACTAGGGGCATTGATGGTATGCTCAATTTTCATCGCTTCAATCACTGCTAAGGCTTGACCTTTTTTCACTTCATCGCCCACATTGACCCGAAACGCCACCACTTGACCTGGCATGGGCGATTTTAGGCTACCGCCATCTTGGGCTTCCTCGCCCACATGCGCCATGCTGTCCACTAAGGTGATGACATCGCTGGCATGATTTGAGAACACATATACTTGCTCATTGTGTCGCCATGCCTGCATCTGTTGGCGCTTGCCATCTAGCCACAGCGTGAAAGTATCATCGGCCGTGGCTAAATAACGAACATCGCCTTGATAGATGGGCGTGACAACGTCCGCGCCTTGTTTTTCCGCTTTGACAATGGCGTTAATCGTTAGATGAAACGCTTGCCCATTGACTTCACTTATCACCGCCCGCAATGGCTTGTCGTGATACACCAAATCAAACGGACGCTCATAATGGCTATACGCGCGCCATGCATCGGTTTTGCTAAAGGGGTCGTGGTTTTGGGTTTGCGCTTCTTGGGCAAGCTCTTTGACAATCGCGGTGGCTACCAGCCAAGGTAGCTCACCACGCTGCTGCCCAAACAGTACGTCTTTTTCACGCTCAATCAATGCGGTGTCAAGATTGGCATGTTTGAACGAATCTGATTGCACCACGTGACGCAAAAACGCCACGTTGTTGGGCAGACCGACAATACGGGTTTCTGCCAAGGCTTGGTCTAGTTTGGCAAGTGCCTGCTCACGGGTTGGCGCATGGACGATGAGTTTGGCAATCATTGAGTCATAGTAAGGACTAATGACATCGCCTTCGCGTACTCCATCATCCACGCGCACATCTGACACCCTAAACTCGCTGTGAGTTGGCGTGCGGTAAATATTTAGCGTACCTGTGGCGGGCAAGAAGTTGTTGTCTGGGTTTTCAGCATTGATACGCGCTTCAATCGCATGACCGTTGATGGTCAAGTCTGCTTGTTGTTTTGGTAACGGCTCGCCGCTGGCAACACGCAGTTGCCACTCGACAAGGTCAGTACCGGTAATGGCTTCGGTGACGGGGTGTTCTACTTGTAGGCGGGTATTCATTTCCATAAAGTAGAAATTCATGCCGCCAAATTTATCTTCGGGTGAAGGGTCACGTTGCTCCACGATAAATTCAACCGTACCCGCCCCCACATAATTGACCGCTTTTGCCGCCGCGATTGCCGCTGCGCCCATCGCCTCCCGCATTGCCACGCTGACATCGGGGGCAGGGGCTTCTTCGAGCACTTTTTGGTGGCGGCGCTGTACCGAGCAATCACGCTCAAATAAATACACATAGTTGCCGTGGCTGTCGCCAAAGACTTGAATTTCGATATGGCGGGGACGCAGGGCGTATTTTTCAATCAATACGCTGTCATTGCCAAAGCTGCTAATGGCTTCACGTTGACATGAGCCTAAGGCGTCAATAAAATCTTCGGTTTTTTCAACTAACCGCATCCCTTTGCCGCCGCCACCAGAGCTGGCTTTTATCAGCACAGGGTAGCCAATTTTGTCGGCCTCGCTATGCAAAAATTCGGGGTCTTGGTTGGTGCCATGATACCCTGGAATGAGTGGTACATTGGCAGCTTCCATCAAGCGTTTGGACTCGGCTTTAAGCCCCATAGCGGTGATGGCAGACGCAGGGGGACCGATAAACACCAAACCCGCATCCACGCAAGCTTGGGCAAATTCGTCGTTTTCACTCAAAAACCCATAGCCTGGGTGAATCGCTTGTGCGCCTGTCTGCTTGGCAGCCTCCAAAATGCGCTCCCAACGCAGGTAGCTGTCTTTGGGCGCAGAACCGCCAATATAAATGGCTTCATCACATACGGCAACATGCTTGGCAAAACGGTCAGCGTCGGAATATACCGCAACGGTACGCACGCCCAATTTTTTGGCGGTGGCTGCCACGCGGCAAGCAATCTCACCCCGGTTGGCTATTAAGATTTTTGAAAACATAGTCATAATTCCCTTATTTGTAAAATCCGTTGGCAAATTCTTTTTACCGATTATCGAATATATTTTTGCGCACTAGGTTTATAAGTCATTTGGTAATTTGATTTTTTGATCTTACCCTTTTTTACGTTATGATTATCGGGATAATCATGCTCAATAGCGCTGATTTGTATGGGGTAAAAACCGTTGATTGCCGATTTTTGGCTTAAAATCGTAAGCTTACTTTCATAAGAATCCCAACCATCACCGTTGCCTGAACAGTCGCTATCAAGGGGGTCAGCCATGAAAATGGCTTTGATTTGATTGCCGACTTGGGCATAAATATGCTTATTCACTTCAGTACAACCTGTTGAAGTATAGCCATATTCGCCATACCAGCCGAATTTGTCTGGTGCAATTTGTACCAATTTAAAATCACCTAGTTGCGAGCTTCCGTAAGCCCCATTAGTAATATAGGGTTGGGTTGCGGCTAATTGCCACTGGTTATTGACTTGATTAAAAATGAATAACCCGCCAATACCTTCGGTTACATGCCCTGCATCTAACCCTGGTTCTGCATAATCACCATTGACCAATACATAAAGTTGGGATTTGCCATTCAATATTTTGATTTCTGCGTTCGTTACTTTGGCACAATAATGAGTTTCATCATGAGAAAAAAATAAACAGTCATTTTGATATTGATTGCCATAGTATTTGGTTAAGGTTTGTTCAATGGCTTTAACTGCATTAGTTGGCAATTTGTCTTTGGCAAAGGCAGGTGTTGCTAAAGTTGAAATAACAATCATTGTAAGTGGGAAAAATAGTTCTTTCATGGTATGCCTTTAGCTTTTTTTATCACATCAATTAATTATTTAACCAGCTTGGTTTTCGTTTTTGCAAGAATGACTGTACGCCTTCTTTACCCTCGGCAGATGCGCGGATATCGGCAATGCCTGCAACGGTATCTTTGATTAACTGCTCATTAATCTCGGCATACGCCACATCCTGCACCAGTTTTTTACACACCTTGACGGCATTTGGGCTGGCGTTAACCAAGTGTTTGACCAAGTTATCAAGGGTTTGTGTAAACTCTTCTTCATCCACCCGCTCATGGATAAAGCCGATTTTTTTGGCTTCTTTGGCATCAAATACTTCAGCGGTTAAGAAGTACCGATGCGCGGCTCGCGCACCCATCGCACGAATCACATACGGGCTAATGGTCGCAGGAATCAAGCCAAGTTTGACTTCACTTAAGCAAAAATTGGCGTTTTTTACGCTAATGGCAATATCACAAGCCGCAACCAGACCCATACCACCGGCATACACATCACCTTGAATGGCAGCGACAGTCGGTTTTGGGCAGTGGTAGATGGTGGCTAGCATTTGCGCAAGCTTGCCAGCGTCCGCTAAGTTCTCATCGTGGCTATAATCCGCCATCGCGCGCATCCAGTTTAGGTCTGCGCCGGCACAGAAGGCTTTGCCATTGGCAGTCAATACCACCGCACGCACTTCGTCTTGCTCAGCGCAAAATTGAAACACATCGGTCAGTTCTTGGATGACATCGTCATTAAAGGCATTGCGTTTGTCTGGGCGATTGAGGGTAATAGTCGCTACCTGCTGGTCAATGTCTAACAGTAGGCTGTCATAATTCGGTAATTTCATCGTGTTTTTCCTTTTTTTTGTTGGGTAAAGTTGAAGCGTTTTTGATGCTTGCTCAAGGGTGATAGAACAACCAACCAAGACTTCTGATTTTACACGCTGAAAATTACATTCTAAATACACCAAAGGTGGTGTCTTCAATCGGTGCGTTGTAAGCGGCACTTAAGCCCAGTGCCAATACTTGTCGGGTATCGGCTGGGTCAATCACGCCATCATCCCACAGTCTAGCCGAGGCATAATACGGATGACCTTGCTCGTCAAATTGCTGACGCACTGGCGCTTTGAACGCTTCTTCATCCTCGCTTGACCAGTGCTCACCTTTAGCATGGTGTTGGCTGCGTTTGACTGTTGCTAAGACCGACGCCGCTTGCTCGCCACCCATCACCGAGATACGCGCATTTGGCCACATCCACAAGAAACGTGGACTGTACGCACGACCACACATACCGTAGTTACCCGCGCCGAATGAGCCGCCGACAATCACAGTAAACTTCGGCACTTTGGCATTGGCAACCGCCATCACCATTTTGGCACCATGACGGGCAATCCCTTCATTTTCGTATTTGCGCCCCACCATAAAGCCTGTGATATTTTGTAGAAACACCAGCGGAATTTTACGTTTGCAGCATAGCTCGATAAAATGGGTGGCTTTTTGCGCTGATTCGCTAAATAAAATACCGTTATTAGCGATAATACCCACTGGCATACCTTCAATATGCGCAAAACCACACACCAGCGTCGTGCCAAAACGGGCTTTAAACTCATCAAATTCACTGCCATCGACAATGCGAGCGATGATTTCACGGATATCAAAGGGCTTACGGGTGTCAGTTGGAATGATACCGTACAATTCTTTGGCGTCGTATTTGGGTGGACGCGGGGTTTTTTGCGCGGTAGCGTGGTGGATGGGTGTTTTTTGTTGGTTTAAATTGCCGATGATGTTGCGCGCCAGTGATAACGCATGTAAATCGTTTTGGGCAAGATGGTCAACCACGCCTGACAGACGGGTATGCACATCGCCACCGCCTAAGTCTTCGGCGGTCACTTCCTCACCTGTGGCAGCTTTGACCAGCGGTGGACCACCCAAAAAAATCGTCCCTTGATCTTTGACGATAATCGACTCGTCACTCATGGCGGGTACATAGGCACCACCTGCGGTACAGCTACCCATGACGACGGCGATTTGGGGAATGCCTTCGGCGCTCATATTGGCTTGGTTAAAGAAAATACGACCAAAGTGGTCTTTATCTGGGAATACTTCATCTTGGTTGGGTAAGTTCGCGCCGCCAGAGTCGACCAAATAGATACATGGCAAGCGGTTTTCTCGCGCGATTTCTTGCGCCCGTAAATGTTTTTTGACCGTCATCGGGTAGTAAGTGCCGCCTTTGACGGTGGCATCGTTACACACAATCATACAGTCAATACCAGCGACTCGACCAATGCCAGCAATCACGCCTGCGGCAGGGATATCGGCATCATACATGCCATACGCTGCCATCGGTGAGACTTCCAAAAATGGCGTACCAGCATCTAGCAAGCGCTCGACACGTTCACGCGGCAATAGCTTACCCCGAGCCACATGTTTGGCGCGGGCAGACTTAGAGCCGCCCTGAGCAATGACCGCAAGCTTGGCTTTGAGGTCATCAACGATAGTTTGCATGGCAGCGGCATTGGCTTGAAATTCCGCACCATTTGGGCTTAATTTACTTTGGATAACCGTCATTGTAAATCCTAATTCTGTCAAAGGGTGCAGCTAAATTGCTATCAGATGCCCCCTGTATTTATGTTAAGTTTTTGATGAAGTTGAAAATTTAGAGTCCCAATTCTTGTGTCATGGCTTCTACGATTTTGAACTTTTGAATTTTACCCGTGACGGTCATTGGGAACTCGTCGACAAACTTCATGTAAGTCGGCACTTTATAGTGTGCAATATGATCCTTACAGAAATCACGGATGTCTTGTTCGGTTAAGTTGCTGTCTTTTTTTGGGATAATCCAAGCGGCAAGGACTTCACCAAATTTCTTGTCAGGTACGCCCACGATTTGGACGTCACGGATTTTTGGGTGGCGATATAGGTAGTTTTCGATTTCAACAGGGTAAATGTTTTCACCACCACGAATCACCATGTCTTTACTACGTCCGACGATTTTGACATAGCCTTCTTCGTCCATGGTTGCCAAGTCACCGGTATACATCCAGCCATCGACAATGGCTTCCGCTGTTTTATTGGTGTCATTCCAATAGCCGAGCATGATTGAGTAACCTTTGGTACATAGCTCACCTGTCTCACCGATGCCAAGCGTTTCACCCGTTTCTGGGTTGACGATTTTGACTTCTAGGTTTGGCTGTACCAGACCTACGGTTGAGACTTGTTTTTCAAGTGGCGTGTGCTGGTTAGTTTGACAAGATACCGGCGATGTTTCGGTCATGCCATAGGCAATGGTGACTTCTTTCATGTGCATTTGGTCAATCACGCGGCGCATGACCTCAATCGGACAACTTGAGCCTGCCATGATGCCAGTACGCAAAGTCGATAAGTCATAATTGGCAAAATCTGGGTGGTCAAGCTCGGCAATAAACATGGTCGGTACCCCATGCAGACCTGTACATTGTTCTTTTTGCACGGTTTCAAGTACGGTGATGGGGTCAAAGCCATCATTGGGATACACAATCGTGCCACCGTGGGTCAAGATGGCAAGGTTGCCCAGTACCATGCCAAAACAGTGGTAGAGCGGGACAGGGATACACAAACGGTCATCGGCAGTGAGGCTCATGGCTTCACCGATGAAATAACCGTTGTTTAAAATATTGCGGTGGGTAAGCGTCGCGCCTTTGGGCGTGCCTGTGGTGCCACTGGTAAATTGGATATTGATGGGGTTATTGGGGTTAAGTTTTTTGGCACGTTCCGCCACTGCCGGATCATCGGCATCCCCTTCGGCAATCCATGCTGAGAATTTTTGCATATAGCTAAAATCCTCAGTGGACTCTGGGCTATCAATCCAGATGACCCGTTTGAGATTGGGTAATTGCACGAGCTCTAAATTTTGGTAGCTTTGGTGACGCGCTTCAGGGGCAAGCTCTTGAAGCATCACGGCGTAGTCGCTAGATCTGAAGTGACGCATCAATACCAGCACTTGGCAGTCGACTTTGTTGATGGCGTATTCAAGCTCAAAGATACGATACGCGGGGTTGATGTTGACCAGTATGATACCGGCTTTGGCTGTCGCCAATTGCATGATGACCCATTCAACGTTGTTGTGTGACCAAATACCCACGCGATCGCCTTTTTGCAGACCCATACGAATCATGCTGCTGGCTAGCTGATTGACTTTACGCTGTAGTTCGCGGTAGGTGAGACGAATGTTTTGGTGAGCGGAAATTAAGGCGTCTTTATCGGGGTTTTGTTCCACCATCTGATCGAAAAAATCACCAATGGTCAATTCTATCAGTGGTGTGACGGGGCCTTTATCATAGCTTTGGGTGAGTGGGGCGTTGGCAGATTTCGCACCCATTACGATGCGTGGCAGGGTTAGCACGTCTTTGGTCATGGTAGCATCCTTACTATCGTGTTTTTTAGCGTGTGTTTCTATCGTTTTTTTGGGGTGTTTACTAAAGGTATTGACGAAAGCTAGTGAAAACTTCGTGCTTACCTGCGTAAAAATTTTTACCCACTGATTAATACCCAAGTATTCCTTGACTTAAAGTATTGTTATAACAATCATTTTAATTCACTTTTTTAAAATTTTACTGTGTTTAATCATCAATATCTGACATATTAATCAATAAATTATGAACTTGTCAATCTAAAACGATACAATCTTTATCGAAATAAAAATTATCTTTAGGCTAAAAAATATTCAATAAGTATTCAATGACACTGACTACCCTTAACCTCACTAATGATTTGGCTGACCATAAAAAAACCCATCTCACTATGAAAGATGGGTTTGGGTGTCAAGCGGTAAAAAATGGGATAAATTATTTTTCGCTATAGAGTTTGATGCCGGTAGCAAAGGGGCATTGTTTTAAGCGCGCAGCTTGTACCATCGCATCACGTTGTCCCATAGCAATCGATAGATTATGACGGTTGCCGCCATTGATTGAGCCTAAGCCGACACTCACGGTAGGATAAATACCATGGCGATTACCCGATACGCCAATCCCAATGCCTGAAGCTTGCAAACCAGTGCGCTGGTTGGCATTGGCATCAATGTATTGATTGACGCGTGTGTACTCATTGGCAAGCGCAACACAGTCATAGCTTTGGTAATTGTTGGCGGATACGTATTCAGGGGTAGGCGTGGTCATACACCCTGTCAAGCCTACCGTAGCGGCAGTCGCTAAAAGTATTGAGCTAGCTAATTTTTTCATTATCCTACTCCCTTATGTTCACTGCTTTAGACTTAAAATAGGTTGAGCGGTTTAACAAACGCCAGCGTCAAAATACCCATATAGGCAATAAAAGCAATCAACATACCTATTTTGGCTTGATTGGGCGTAGTCGTCTGCCGCGTGGCTTTGACAGTCGCTGAAATGGCAACAATGAGTAACACCATCTTAGCAATCAACCAATGCGGCACTATACCTGCGCCAAACAATGGCATCGCCGTCACCGCGCCTGTTAAAATCACCAAGGCATACATCACCTGTGCGCCGATTTTGGCAGATCTTGGCAAGCCTTGTCCTTTTGGTGCGGTAAATACCAACACGGCTTGCCACAAGAATAAGGCAATTAAAATCAATGCCATCAGCATATGTGCGTGTTTCATACATCAACCTTTTTTATAATAATATAGCGTAAATTAACTCAATAGGTCTGTGGGTTTAGCTTATGTTGACACTCTTTTTATATCTGTATGTTACCCTGCGTTTTGTCCTGCGCAATTGGGACTTTCAGGAGATTGCCCAACCGCTTGCCATTCTGCTTGTGTATAAGCATGAATTGAAAACGCGTGAATCTGTCCACCGCCTTGTGACAGTAACGCATGAATGAGTCCATACACCAACTGATGACGCTGTACCAAGCGTTTGCCGGCAAATGCCTCACTGACAATGGTCAGTTTAAAATGGGTTTCTTTGCCTTCAAAATAGCCAGCATGGCGAATTGACTCGTTTTCTAGCTGATAAATACTGGGCTGTAACGTTTGCAAACGCGCTGTCACAGCATCGGCAATCGGGGTAGCAAGTTGACTCATGTCGTCCTCGGTTCACTAATTTTATGCATCAAAAATGGGTAGCCAATGACAAACCTAACTGGTCACCACTTACCGCATTTTAGCCATTTTAGCATAGTTTTAAGGTAGCCTAATCTATCAAATTGGTGCGACTGGCAAAAATAATCTTGTGTTAATACCGCTCAAATTTTCTCTATCTTTGATAACTTACTAGCTTCTATGATTCACTTCGACCAATATAGCAAGGATAAAATCCCGGCGGCAATTAACGGACCCACCGCCACGCCACGAAACAATACCACCCCTGCTACTGTGCCAATCATCAGCCCCGTGACCACGTTGGGGTCAACTTTCATTAAATTTACCCCTCTTGCGCCCAGCCAAGTCACCAGCAATCCCACGGCGATGGCCAATAATGAGCGCCAACTGGCAAAAGATGTCATCAAGGCTTTGCTACTGACTTGCTCGGAGGCGATGGGCGCAATGACGGCAATGGTGAGCAGCAAAATACCCAAGTTGAGTCCATATTGCTGGATATAAGAAAAGATAGGTTGGTTTTGGGGTAAAAATTTGATGATAATCAGCGCAGTCGCACTGACCCAAATCGTGGGATTGTGCACAAAAATACCGCAGCCCAAAATGACGAACAAGACTAGCAAATTAATATCAAGCTGATTCATGAATTTACCCTATAGCTGTGACCAAACGCTTATTATGCCACTGACAATGCCACTGTGCTGTTGAGATAGTTAAAAAACTTCAATCCATCGGTTTTTTTGACAACTTGTTAGGCTAGCTAGCCTGTTGGGTAAATTGATGGACAATGGATAAGTGGATAAGTAACTTTTTAATCAACCCCATATTTTACCCACTAAATTTGCTCAATAAAAAAGCCAATATCAACTGAATATTGGCTTATAAAATACAAAGTTAAAATTAACGGTAACGGCTTTGTTGGTACAATGGCATCACACGTGGCAATAATGATTGAATGGTGGCGATACGTGTTGAGCTCACCGGGTGAGTACTTAAAAACTGGGGTGGCTCGCCGCGACCGCCCGCACTCTGCATTTTACGCCATAGGCTAACTGCCGCATTAGGGTCATAGCCTGCCCGTGCCATCAACTCTAGCCCCATCAAATCAGCTTCCGTTTCTTGGGTACGGCTATTGGGACGGGAAATACCCAAATCTCCCGCTAAACCTGCTAACTGTGCCTGACCTTGAGACAAGCCTAAGACGCTCGCGGCAATACCAATCCCTGTTTGGGTCGCCACCTCACGCGATAGACGCTCACGGGTATGCTCACGCAATGCATGCGCCATCTCATGACCCATAATGGCAGCAATCTCAGCATCGGTCAGACTCAAGCGATCGATAATACCAGAGTAAAAGACAATTTTACCACCGGGTAATACGTGCGCATTGAGCTCATTACTCTTAATGACATGCACTTCCCAAGGCCATTGTCTTGCATCGTTGCGATAGGCACCTATCTGCGCAATCAAACGCTGAGAAATTTTCTTTAAACGTGCCAATTGGGCTGGATTGGTATCAAGCAGACCTTTGGCACGGGCGGCGGCAATTTCTTGTTGAAAAGCTTGTTTGGAAAGTTGTTGCACCTGCTGATCGGATACTACCAACAACTGATTACGGTCAACGCCAATCGCCCCCGTGTCAGTGGTGGTGGAGCAACCTGTGGCACCTACCACAATGACCGATGCCGCCAGACTTGACATCATAAGTTTTTGTGAAATTTTCATCTTATCGTTATCTCCAAATACAGCAAAAAGAACCAAGAGAAATATTAGGTTTAGACGCATTATAGCGAAGTCATTAAAAAACAATCTGCTGAGATTTGCAGTAATTGCGTAACGATAGATACATAGTGTGTTTCAGAGTGTGATAAAACAAGCTAATAACTATGGATAGAAAGGAAAAAATTAATACGAGAGTAAAGAGTCAAAAAAAACTACTTCCCAATAAAACTCAGTAAAAACAGTTAAATTTAAAAAAAACGCATTTTTTTGAATTTTTTTTGCAAAAATGCTTGACGCGGTGTCAAAAATCTTTATAATACGCATCCACAACGACGCAACAAACATTCAAAATTGCTAGTTGACCACCTAATGCGGGAATAGCTCAGTTGGTAGAGCACGACCTTGCCAAGGTCGGGGTCGCGAGTTCGAATCTCGTTTCCCGCTCCAAATTCAAGAAAGCCTAACTTAATAGTTAGGCTTTTTTATTGTCTTTAATTCCGCCTGTATCAAGGCTTTCAAGCTTTCTGCCCCTTTTTTTACTAAAAATGCTTTGTTAATTTAACTAATCAATTTTTTGCAAAATTTTAGACCGTGACCAAAACGTGACCATTTTGTGACCACGCATTTTTTATAATTTTTTAGAGTGACCCCGACCGTGAAATAGGGAATTTAGATGAATTTAATAATATTTTAAGACAATCTAAGTTCTTGATTTGTTTGATAGGAGACAAAATTTGTTTAACTCTCTATGTTTTGCCATAATGCAAAGATTAACAATTTATCTCAAAATGCATAATGACAAATAATCTATCCAATCATATTCCAATTACCTCAATCATCTATCAAGTCTGCCAAGACAAAGGTGTCAAGCCACTTCATGCCATTGAAAGTGGTAGCAGGGCATGGGGCTTTGCGTCTCCTGACAGCGATTATGACGTGCGTTTGATTTATCGGCATGAGCCAGACTGGTATTTACGGCTGTATGCGGGCAAAGATACCTTTGAATTTATCCAAAATGATTTGTTTGATGTGCCATTTGATATTGGTGGCTGGGACATTCGTAAAGCCTTGCAATTATTGCATAAATCCAATGCCGTGATTTTCGAGTGGCTCAATTCGCCGATTATGTATCATTCGGATAATCAATTTTTGGAAGCGGTTAAAGCAGTGCAAAACGAGTTCTTTGACCCAAAAGCGATTTTTTATCACTATCAAGGCATGGCAAAAAATGCCAGTGGCGAGCTTGAACTCGATAAACCAATTAAGCTAAAAAAATGGTTTTATTTGTTTCGAGCGTTGTTAGCGAGTATTTGGACACTTGAGCAAGCCTGCCCACCGCCTGTAGATTTTAATTTGATGTTGCCGTTATTGACTGAAGGTGAGAAGCAGGAAATATTGGAATTGGTTAAAGTTAAGCAAAGTCAAGATGAAAATTATCGTCATCAGTTGTCAAAGTCTTTGCAGGATTTGACGGCTAAACTGTGGCAACGTTGTGAAAATCCGAGTTTTCCGGATAAAAAACAGGGTGATGTAGCGTTACTTGATACCATTTTTAAAGCAACGGTTTTTAATTAAGCTATTTCGTTGAGTAAATTATGTCTTTAACCATTGATAATTTAAAAGCCCAAAATCTTATCCTATTTGAATGTATCTCTGGTTCTCGTGCCTACGGGCTAGACACCCCCACATCGGACACCGACATCAAAGGTGTGTTTTATTTGCCCAAAGAACGCTTTTACAGTTTACAAAGCGACTATATCCCTCAAGTCAGCAACGAAACCAACGATATCGTTTATTACGAACTTGGACGATTTGTCGAATTGCTTTTGCAAAACAATCCCAATATTATGGAACTGCTGGCGACACCTGCCGATAAAGTGCTGTATCGCCATCCCATTATGGAGAGTCTAAAGCCTGAATGGTTTATCAGCAAACTGTGTGAAAAAACCTTTGCGGGCTTTGCCCATAGCCAAATTAAAAAAGCCCGTGGCTTAAACAAAAAAATCGTCAATCCGATGGAAAAAGAGAAAAAGAGTCTGCTTAATTTTTGCGTGGTATTTAGCAATGGCAAAAGTATTAATTTACAGCAATGGCTTCAGAAAAATAACTTAAACCAACGTCAAATCGGACTAGCGGTCATGCCCCATGCCACGCAAATGTACGCCATGTATATCGATGATGGTGAGCAAGGCTTTCACGGCATTATGCAAAAAGATAACGCCACTCAAGTGAGTTTATCGAGTATCCCTAAAGGGATGACCCCTGTGGGCTATCTATCGTGCAATCTGATGGGCTACAGCAAATACTGCAAAGACTACAGCGAATATTGGGAGTGGGTCGAAAATCGTAATGAAGAACGCTACCAAACGACTATTTCACATGGCAAGCAATACGATGCCAAAAACATGATGCACACCATTCGCTTGCTACAAACCGCCCTTGATATCGCCAAAACTGGTAAAGTGATTGTCAAACGCCCCAATCGGCACGAATTACTGGCGATTAAAGCAGGGCAGAGTGATTATAAGACGCTAGTAAAGATGGCGGATGAGTTAACGATTGAGATTAGCCGAGCGTTTAGAGATAGCAATTTAACTGGTGAGCCGAATCGTAAGGAAGTTTTGGAACAGCTGGTAAAAATTAGACAGTATATTTATAGCTAAAATCTTGAATATATTTGTCAGCTTGCCTTGAATGTATTGGCTAAATTATATAAATTTGTTCATATCTACTAACTTATGTGCTTTAAATAGAGTATAAGTATCATTATTAGCATGTTTTTTTTTGGAGAAATTTTGTGGATGGACTAGCTGGGCAAACGATAGCACTGAATAACGATGACCCAGAATACAAAATAAAGCTATCTGCATCATCACCGGCTGATTTTGATGTGGCTTTGTTTGGACTGGACAAAGATTTGAAGCTGAGCAATGAGGATTATATGATTTTTTATAATCAGCCGCTTAGTCCTTGTCACAGTTTAGAGCTAGTCGATCATACAAAAAACTTCGCCAGCTTTCGAGCTAACTTGCATACGTTAAATTCCCAAATCCAACATCTGTTTTTAACTTTGACGACTGATAGTCATCAACCCATCTCTAAAATCTCCAATTTACATATACAGCTGTACAATAAACAACATCTCATCAATAAATTTGAAATCAATACCAACCCATTTCAGCAACAGCAATCTATTTTGTTATTTCGGCTTGATAAAGTTGATGGTACTTGGATCTTGAAACCCACAAACCAAGGATTTGATGGGGATTTAGCCGATTTAGTGAAATTTTTTGGCGGGGTAATTGAAGAAGAGAATGATTTGACAAGTGGCAACGAGAGGATATCGCAAAACGAAAATCACAATTACGATGACAGTCACAATGCACTAGCTATTGAAGCGTCGCTATCTACTATAGAAGATAGGCAATCAAATGAAAGTGGTGGCGAGCTACTTTCAAGGGAAGAACCAGTCATGGCCAATCATACAGATACATCATTAGTAAATGATATCAACTTATTACAAGATAAAGCAAAAGATTTTATTAACTATATTAATAGCTTACACAATCTAAATGCGTCAGGTGTTAATGCCTTGGCTGAGTCTCAATCCAACTCACCTTATTTTGAGGAGATTTATACGCCTTTTCCTGTGGTCGATACCATCAGAAAATTGATTGAAGGTCATAATAATAACATTGTCGTTTTAACAGGTCATGCAGGCGATGGTAAATCAACGATTGCGTTTGATGTCTTAAAAACCTTACAAAAATTAGATACCAATTATCAGGCTAAAACTTTTAAAGAGTATGAGTATGTAGATAAACATAATCTGCACGTGTTAAAAGATATGAGTGAACTGAGTTCCGACACCCGCTCACATTATCTTTCGCAAGCGTTTGGTAGCAAGGGAAATTGGATCATTGTTAGTAATACCGGACCCTTGCTGACTTCAATAACAGAGGCTTTAGAACATACTAACCTGCAAGGTAAAGACAATTTATCAAAAATTTTAGAAATTCTCAGTCAAGACTTAGATATACTAGACGATGCAGCAGAGCTTGAACGATTAAAACTCGATGTTGATGGTAAAAATCTATACATCATCAATATTGCCAAGCTCGATAACATTGAAATAGCCCTGCAAATTTTTCAGAAAATCATTGAAAATAAAGCATGGGATTTAATCACTCAGAATTATCCAACGCACCCCATCACGTTAAATCGTCAGACAATCTATAATCATTTCGATGAAGTAATAGATAGCATTCGTCTAACCTACCTGTATCTTATCAATTATGAGCGTCGCTTAACACTAAGACAAATGCTGGCACATTTAGCGTCATCTATCACGATGGGCTATACATTAACTGACGACATTGAACATACTATTTTGTTTAGTGATGCGTTTTTTGGACGGGTAGATGCCAATATTTGGCACAAAGCCAAAAACTTAAAATTGATTGAGCTTCTTTCACGTCTAAATCTTGGCGGATATACCAGTTTGGAAGTAGAAAATATCATCACCAGCCATGATGCTTTTAGCGACATTGATGAACCATTAAAATCCATTATACAAGGCTATATTCAAAGGGATAACGATAGCTATTCGTCGAAAATCAAATCTTCGCTACGACGTATCCTATTCATGTATGGCTTAAATGCCAAATCGAAAGATGCTAAGGCTCACTTTTTGGGGTCACCGAGCATTCGCAAATTTAGTAACTGGCGATTAGACCAAGAAAGTTTTTCAGACGATGCAAGAAGCATTAAAAAGGCTTGTTTAACTGCCTTAAACCTATTCTATAGTAGTAGTCAAGATGCTAAAAATCTCAATATCACCTTAAAACGCTCGGACTCGTCCGTATTTCAAATAGCCCAATTACGCATTTGTAGTGTTCCTGAAAGTTCGTTTTCTGTGGATTATGATGCTGTCAAAAATCTTCCGTTTTTTTATGTCAAATCCAATAAAAAAATTCGTTTAGATTTGAGTTTACCGTTATTTGATTATATCGATAATATTTTGGCAAATGATATTTCAGATTCCTTAAATCCCATCTATAAGACCCAGCTTGAGAAGTTTAAGTTGAATCAAATTGAATTAAAAGCTGCTTAATTATGAACTTTGTCGATGTTGAACCCACGCTAGAAAACTATTGGCGAGCCATTATCTTATTTGGTAAAAATACCGCTTCATACAAATTTGCCCTTGCCAAAAGCTTAATCGATGTCAGTTTGGATAGAAAAAGTGACTTAATTACCCTTGATGATTTGGCGTTGCCGTATGCGTTGCACCTTGCCGAACACATTAAACATAGTCCTAAACAATCTACTTTTAAAACCAGTCAATTTATCCAAGCTTGCCAAGAATATAACGAAGGCAAAATTGACGAAGATAAATTAATTCAAATCACCAAGAAAGAAGGCTTCAAATATGTTTTAGACGCTTTTCATGTGGTAAATACCAAAGCCATTCAAGAACGATTTTATGACGTTGTTAATAAGGAATTCTTTATTGATGAACGCAAATTTAACAAAGGGATTCGCTTAACCGATAATCTTTTTAAACTATTTTATCTGTATGACAACTCCGCAAAAGATTTAAACCAAGAAACTGAATCTCGTTGGAATTTGGTTGAAAAGGCATGGGAATTAAACCTTAATAAAAACTTGATTGCCGTTGAATTTGACCAAGAAA
The DNA here is from genome assembly GCF_032064105.1 of Moraxella sp. CTOTU49097. Classification (NCBI taxonomy): domain Bacteria; kingdom Pseudomonadati; phylum Pseudomonadota; class Gammaproteobacteria; order Moraxellales; family Moraxellaceae; genus Moraxella; species Moraxella sp. CTOTU49097. The sequence continues at coordinate 107,681 of NZ_DAMBOA010000007.1, forward strand.
CCAAACAGCTTTTTACCCATGATACCAAGCACCGCAGAACCAATATTACCACCTCTCGTGGGGCGTTAAATGGCTACCAAAAAAGTCGGTGTTTTTACTGTTTTAAAGAAATCAGTATTTCATCAGATGATGATTTACTCGCTGATGTTGACCACTTTTTCCCGCATATTTTAAAACCTGACGTGTCAACCGCTGGGTGTTGTCGTCCTGTTAATGTCGATGGGGTTTGGAATTTGGTTTTATCCTGTTCTGAATGCAATCGTGGCGAGAGTGGCAAGTTTGCCCAAGTACCGACGATTGAGTTGCTAGAGCGTTTGCACACTCGCAATGAATATCTGATAGGTAGTCATCACCCTTTGCGAGAAACGCTGATTATGCAAACAGGTAACAATGAGCGTGACCGTAAATACTTTTTGGACAAATCCTATCGTTTCTCAAAGGAACGCCTTATTCATAACTGGCAACCAAAGCCACAAGGGTTGAGCATTTTTTAATGACTATCTTAGATTACTATCAAACCCATGCTAAAGATTTTTTTAGCCAAACGATTAATGTAGATATGCAAAATGTTTATCAGCCATTTTTAGAGAATTTGCCAAGCGGTAAGCAGACTATTTTGGATGTTGGGTGTGGTTCGGGGCGTGATAGCATTTTTTTCTCAAACCAAGGTTTTGCTGTTACCGCCATTGATGGTAGTAAAAATTTGATTGATTTAGCCAAGCAAACTGATACGCGTACTGATTGGCAATGTTTAACTTTTGATGAAATCGCTAATCAAAACTGGCAAAGTCATTTTACAGGTGTTTGGGCGTGTGCGTCTTTGCTTCATGTACCTTTTGATGACTTGCCAAAGATTCTAAATGATTTACTCAGTTGCTTAAAACCCAATGGCATTCTTTATGCTTCTTTTAAATATGGGGACAGCGAACGAAAAAAAGAGGGTCGATTTTTTTGTGATATCAATGAAGAAAGATGGCAATTTATAACGCAACAGCTTAACAAGATTATTTTAATTCAAAATTGGCACAGCCAAGATAATCGAGCCGACAGAAGGGAAACTTGGTTTAATTGCCTTTTAAGTAAAACATAGCTAGAAATCCTCATTCGAATCATATATTTTGTTATGAGAAGCAGAATGTCATTGACGAATACATTGAAAAATTAAGTGAAATTTATAATTGTTTAGATGAAGATATTCTTTTTACTTCAAATGCAACTGAAGCAAATAATCTAGCGATTTTTTCTGGTATTAAACTGGCAAGACACGAAAATCCGCTGGCAGATACAGTTTTAACCAGTTTTTTGGAGCATAAATCCGTCTTAGTTCCATTAAAGGTTTTTACACAGCAATTGGGTCTCAATTTAGTCTTTTTAAAGCTGACTCAAGAGGGGCGAATTGACTTGGAAGATCTCAATAAAAAAATTGAAGAATATATCGTACTTTGGATATCCGCTTGTATGACAAACGGCGAGATTGGCACAAATCAACCAATACAGCAACTTGCTCAGATTTGTTCCGAGAATGGTATTGTCATTCATGTTGATGCGTCACAAGCAGGATATTGTGATATTGACTTCGATGAGTTGAGTATTGATTATCTAACGATTTCAGGACATAAAATATATGGTCCTACTGGTATTGGATTACTTATCTCAAAGCATTTACAGGATAATGAATTCGAGCCAATGATTTATGGTGGAGGGCAACAAAATGGACTTCGTTCTGGCACATTACCGACACCATTGATTGTCGGATTGACGAAAGCTGTAGAAATTCTTCAAGAAGTTAAAGAGAGTGAAACACAGCAACTTGCTGAGTTAAAAAGTTATTTATTACGTCAGTTACAAGCTAAGTTCGAGGTTAAAGTCCAAGGTAGTTTAATTAATCGTCACCCCGGTAATCTGCATGTATCAATACAAGGGATAGATTCACTAAAATTACTCAATAACTTGCAACCTCATATCGCATTTTCTTTAGGTTCTGCTTGTAATGGTTTAAATCGTGATTATCCTTCACTGATGAAGGAAATTGGCGTCGATAAAGACGAATTTGAAAGTTCGTTTCGTATTACTGTAGGACGAATGACAACGAAGGAAGAAATTGATTTTGCTATTCAGAAAATTAGTGAATTCCTAAAGCTAGAACATAGCGCTTTAAGATTTTAAACAATATATTATTGGAGTTATAAAAGTTATAAATATATCGGCACGCTGAAACTCGCTATATTAGCGGTTCTTAGGCTTAATAAGTGTACAATTTGTTTGTTTGCGATGTACAGTTTATTGGTTTTTAATGTACAAATGATTGGCTAAAGATGTACGTTTTATTGGTTTGTGATGTACGGTTTATTGGTTGAATTTTTTGAAGTGATTTTTTAGTAAACTCTCATAATAAAAGGTTTTTGTTATTACTTCGTAATCTTTAACAGTTGGTGTAATTTAAGGTATTTTGGCACTTTGCCTCCCAAAAATGGCACTTTTATAATGGATTTCGTAAAATTCATTATGAGTATGACCATGTCTGGGCAAAATTCTTTTTATTTAAAATCTGATTCTATCATGATAACTAAATCAAATACACTGGTGGAAGCTTGCTATGACTTATCTGTAGCCGAACATGATTTGATGACGCTTGCTATCAATAAAATGCACAAACAGCCCACAGGCACCAATAAGGTGACAATTAGTGCCAAAGAATTTGCTACCGCTAATAAGGTGACGGATAACTATGCCTACAAAACCCTAAAAGATACAGCCAAAACTCTAGCAGAAAGAAAACTTAAATTCCCCCTCTATGTTGATAATAATATTCAAGGTAATGATAAATCTCAGAAACTCTGTGTTCTAAAGCCTAACCACAAAAATTTTACCATTCTAAAGGTAGAATATCACTGGCTCCAAGGTATTTCTTACCAAGACCAGGAAGGTTATATTTTACTGCATTTTTCTGACCCACTCGCCTTTTTGATTGAACACACCAATCAAGCCTACACCAAATATGACTACATCAAGACGGTTAATTTTAAAGGCTTTAGCAGTAAAAGAATGTATGAATAGCCACCTTTTTAACCCACAGCCAAATTTTTTATACCCCACAACCAACTAACCACAAAGCAGATTTACTTTGTTTGGTAATCTGAGGCGTGGATAGCGGTGTTTGGCTAATATTATGGGTAAGCTCGCTCACATTAAGACCGCAACTGGTCAAAAGCGCGGATAATAATTGATATTTGACGGCATAATTCATGTTCTGGGTATTGGCAATGGTATGGGTAACCATACCGACGACTTCGCCTGTGGGAAGCAGAAGCGGACTGCCACTTGAGCCAGGCTGAATTGGCGCAGTAAACTGCATAAAACGAATATCATTGCCAATGCCTTGTAGCCCTGCAATATTGCCTTGGGTGACTTGTAATTGACTACCCAGACCTGTTAGCGGAAAACCAAGCGTGGTAATCTGCTCACCCAGCAAATCATAGCCACGTTCTCGCACGGGCAGATAACTTGGTAAAGGCTGATTGACTTTAAGTAACGCGGTGTCACTACCTTCATCTGACAGCACCACTTGGCATTCTATATCGGGATAGCCTTGTTGACGCAGTGCGATTTGCGTTGCCCCGTCCACCACATGCTCACAAGTGAGTAAATGATAGGGATCAATTGCAAAAGCCGTCCCAGTCCAAGTGTCACCTGGCTGAGGGCGAGGACGTCTGGTGTCTGGTATGGCGTGCAAAACGTTGCCTGTCGTCATGTTATTAGGGTAACGGGCGTCAAGGCTGATTTGTAAACGTTCGGCAAAATTGGCTAGACTTTGATTAGATGTTTCCGCGAGTGCTCGGCATTTATATTGCCCATTACGCTGGTAGATCTCCAGTACAATACTGGCTTTGATATGGCGCTCTGGCGTATGAAACGCATAGTCAATATCGCTAGCGACTTCGATACCCAGGACTTTGATACCCAGATCATTGACTTCCACGGCTGGGGCAATCACACTAGCGTCTTGGTAAGCATACACGATCAGTTGCAGATACTGGGTTTGATTTTGGGAAAACACATGGGCTAAGTCTAATGTCCAAACATGGCTTTTGTCACTCTCGACTGTCACCGCTGCCCAATCTTTGCTTTCATGCAGATAAGCAGGGCTGGTAGTTGCTCGGCGACTTGCATCCATCGCTATCCAAACGCAGCCCATCTCAACCCCAAAACGACTGGCATTTTGGCTGGTTACTACCACTTGGCAAGGCGTGTGGGGGATAGGCGTATTTGCCCCAAGTACCAAAGTTGGCATCGTGTTTCCTTATTATTTTTTTTTATTATCCGAATAAAAAAATACCCCATTGACAGCAAATAGGGCATTTTTATCTACAATTAGACGTTAGGCATGTGGTGTAATGGCCGGCATCAAATCATGAAAGGTACGACCACTGGCAATTTCACCAATGGCATGCATTTTCCATTCACCATTGTGGCGATAAATCTTTGCCAGAATCAGCGCGGTATGACTGCCTTGGGCTGATAAGTTATAGCGAGCCACTTCGCTATTATTGCCGGCATTAACGATACGACAAAACGCATTGGCAACTTTCTCAAACGTTTGACCCGTAAAGCTATTCACGGTAAATACCAGTGACTGTACATGAGCAGGGACACGAGATAAATCGACATTGATGACTTCATCATCGCCATCCCCTGCGCCTGTGCGGTTATCGCCTGTATGAATGATACTACCGTCCTTTGACTGCAGTTGACCAAACCAAATTGCATCGATGGGCTGTTTACTCGCGTCAAACATGATGCAAGATGCATCCAAATCGATACTATCATTATTACCGCCGCCACCGAATAGGCTGCCCAAAAAGCCACCGGATTTTGGGCTGGATGCAACATCCCACCCTAGACCCATTTTGATACGAGTCAGTGCCGTGCCTGCTTCTTTATCAAGTGAAATTTTTTGTCCTTTTTGTAGACTAACCGCCATCTTTATATCCTTTATTTAATGAATTTTTATAGTTATTTTAATGGTAAATTGCTGCTTAAAATCCGATTCAGCCGATATTTACGCCATATTGTTGGCACATAGCTGCTAAGCCACCTGCATAGCCTTGACCCACCGCACGAAATTTCCATTCGCCATTGTGTTTGTAGACTTCGCCAAATACCATAGCAGTTTCGATGGAATAGTCTTCTGCTAAGTCAAACCGTACTACCTCTGCCCCTGTTTCTTCATTGACCACACGAATGAAGGCATTGGATACTTGACCAAAGTTTTGATTACGAGCTTGGGCATCGTGGATGGTCACAGTGACAGCAATTTTTTCAATATCGGCTGGTACTTGTGACAGGTTGACTTTAATCACTTCGTCATCACCGTCACCTGCCCCTGAGCGGTTGTCCCCGGTATGTTCGACTGCACCGTTGTCAGATTTTAGTTGGTTATAAAAAATAAAGTCATGGTCACCGCGTACTTTGCCCATATTATTAAGCAAAAATACGCTGGCATCTAAGTCAAATTCTGCCCCTGATGTGGCACGCTCATCCCAACCTAGACCAATTAATAACCGTGTTAGGGTAGGATCTGTTTTTGACAGGGATAAGTTACCGCCTTTATTGAGTGAAATGGCCATTTTGCTCTCCTATACTATAGTATGTATTATCCAAATTTATTTGATGATGTTTTTCTCTATCAAATTAAACAATTATCTGTATAAAGTCAAAGTTCTATTCGTTATTTTAATGCCTTAATTATTATATTTTTTTAGAAACTTAAAAATGAATTAAGTAAGAACTTCCTCACAATCTTTTCAATAATAAAGTAAGGAAAGCCAGACTGGTAAATTGAAGGCTAGTATTTAAAAGCGACTTGACTAGTCGCCGTGTGGCGAAAGCTATGGAAAATAAAGGCATGTTCTTCAAGTCAACTATCCCACAGCATCGTTGCTAAATTGGCAAAAAAGTCAAGGGTAATGGCTGACTACCATCACCGATTGAGAATAATTAGGTGTGTTTTAAGCATCTTTTACGAGTGATAAATTGCTCAAAATTTTCAAACTCAGAAAAGGGCTCGAAAATGGTAAGTTTAGTAATTAAATTGCTATCGCATAATTCTCTTTAATTTAGCCTCATTTAACCAACTGGGGAACTCTTCTAATAACAGCTCATACAAGCGCTCATCGCTGATACCGGTGATACGCTCTAACTCGAAGAAATTGCAATTATCAATCATACGGCCTGTCATATCATCGAGTTTTTCAAGCACCCCATAATTGCGACCGCCAATGCCAACAAACTGCCAAAAAATGGGTAGCGTTGCTGCCTGCGTTAAAACCTTTTGCATTTGCCTGCCACTGCCCACACCACCATCAGAGATAAACAACACATACACAGGGATACCATCGTCAAACTGCTGATAGTAGTTAATCACTGCTTCAATCGCCGGTATCTCTTGATTGATCCTTGCGCCCACCTGCCAGTTGCGCCAACCGCGCTTGGTTGTTTGAATAAATTGATTTACATTGGTTAAAGTGACATCATCAAGCTGCGTGGTATATTGAGCAAATGCCCAACATTCAAAACTACCGTCATTGTCAAAGTTAATTGCCAATGGCATAAGACGATCAACCACTTTTTGCACATCGCCATTATGATATTGATGGTTCATTGAGCCTGAGGCATCTAGCACTAAAGCGACACGTGCTTGTACATCAAGTAGGTTTTTCTTTTCCAGTTGTATCAGTGACTTTTTGGTTAAATCAATAATGCTGGCGTTACCTGTTTTCTCTGCTTTTTCTAAGGAAATCTTCTTTTTTAAATCAATTTTGGATAGTTGTGGGGTGGTGGGCGCAGTTGGTGCGGCTTGGGTAGGCGTTTCTTCCGCCACTTCACCACCGAAATGCTTGATTAAGGCTGCCAACCCACCATTAAAACCTTGTCCCACTGCATTCATGCGCCAAATATTATTTTTTTTATAAAGCTCGAGTGCCATTAACGCCTTTTCTTGCTGAAACATACTGCCGTCAATTGGAAAGCTTGCGACCGTCTGCTGCTGAGATTGCAAGTTAATTGCCATTGCTGGCAACTGTGCCATGGTTTGATGACCATCAATGGTTAAGGTTAATACCAAGCGTTCAATTTGCGGGGTTAAAGTGGCCAAATTGACATCGAAGCTGACAATTTGACTATCATTTTGGGTGAGCTTTAGGCTACCGCACGGGCTTTGGGGCTGGTTATAAAATATCATGTAGGCTTCGTCGCTAAGCTTACCCTGACTGTCTAAACCAAACAGTGCGATGTCTAAGTTTAAATTGCTGGGTGGAGTAGTTGCTAAGCTAAAACTCAGCGGATTGTTTAATACATCTGATAGTTTAAGTTTTTGTCCACGAATAAGCTGCATCTGTAAATCCTTATTTATTATTGTTGGTCATTGTTATTTTATTAGCACAACCAATTAACATGAGAGCATCTTTATAGGGCTACATACTAACGGTTTAATTGTTGACCCAATTGCATCGCCATCGCGATATTATAGGCAGTTTTTTCAACATTCTGTTTTGCTAAAGCAAGGGCTTCATCAAGCGAGCCTAAAGTTTGAATACTGGGAATCGCTATTGTAAAACCATCGTCTTTCCAATGGCTGCAGGGGTCATCGACCACGCCACAAATGGCGATAACGGGCACATTGACTGCTTTGGCAAGTGATAGCACGCCCGATGCCACTTTGCCCATGGAGGTTTGAAAATCCATCTTCCCTTCACCGGTGATGACCAAATCTGCTTGCTGAATCATTTGCTCAAGATTACTAAAATCACTTACCAACTGAAACCCGCCAGTCAGTGTTGCCGATAAAAACGTCATTAACGCAAAACCCAAACCGCCTGCGGCACCTGCGCCTGCTTCATTACGATTATCGGGGAAATTTTGACGGCTGGCAATATTAGCAAAATGGTTAAGTGCATTATCTAAAATAACGATATCGTCTAGCGTCGCCCCTTTTTGCGGGGCATACACATGGCTAGCACCGAGTTTGCCACATAATGGATTAGTCACATCACAGGCGACAGTAATACTAATATCAGCGATTTTATCGTTAACTGCATGGTTATCAATGAACGCCAATGCCGCTAATGCTTTACCGCCTTGCGCAAGCTCATGATGCTGTGCATCCAAGAAACGATAGCCCAAGGCCTTTAGCATACCTGTACCTGCATCATTGGTGGCACTGCCACCGATACCCAGGATAATATGTTTTGCGCCTTTATCAATCGCATCAACTAGCATTTCCCCCACGCCATAAGTGGTCGTGATACCTGGGTCTCGCTCTGATTGTGTCAGTAGGTGTAAGCCAGCACAGCTTGCCATCTCAATAATGGCGGTTTGATTGGGCAGTAGCACATAGCTTGCCTCAATCGGGCGCATCAAAGGGTCATGTGCAATAATACGTTGCCATTCGCCAGACAGCGTTTCTTTAAGCGCAGCAGCCGTGCCTTCACCACCATCTGCCATTGGGATTTTAATGAGGTCAGCCTCTTTAAAAACAGTGGTAAATCCTGTCTCAATGGCATCACACACTTCACTGGCAGTGAGACTTTCTTTAAATGAATCTGGGGCAATAACAATTTTCACGATGCTTTTCCTAAAGTTATTTTATGACAGGGTATGACTTAAAGCAGAATAATCGATAATAACCAGATAAACACCATGCTAACGACTCCTTGGATACCTGTAGCGACAGTATGTGCTTTATAGGCTTGTGGCACATTCATACGACTAAACTGACTGACAACCCAAAAATAGCTATCGTTGGCATGTGATACGGTCATCGCGCCTGCCCAAATTGCCATGACACAAAGCACTCGCCCCATATCACTGTTCATCCCAATTTGCCCTAACACTACAGACATACCGTATTATTTCTAGAGATAATTTTGGCGCCTTGCGATACTTAATTTAGGACTAAAAAGGCGTTTGCTTGGCTCGAGAAAAATAGACGCTTATGGAAAAACTGTGAGCGTCATTTAAATTCGAGCTTTCAATTTACCAATCTCGCTTTCATCGCTTTATTATTGAAAGGATTGTGCACAGGTTCTAAGCATTCGATACTACCAGCGCATACAAAAAAGGTGAGCAGCTAAATCGCCTGCGGGGTCTCAAGTTCTACTATCAGGCTGCTTGTATCAAGCTGCTTGATGAAATCTACTCACTTTTTTTCAGCTTTTTGAGTCAAGTAAGTTATCATAGCTATCATTGGATTGCGCCGCCTACAAGTTTGCTATCTTTATCTGTTATGACGGTTGTTTTTACGATAATTTGCACCGCAGAGCGCAGCATGGGTAATGACATACTTGGGTCATTAGGTTGAAGCACGGTTTGCTGTGGCAAATAAGGAATATGTACAAACCCTGATTTTCTTATACCATAACGCTTGGCAAGGTGTTGCAGACCAAAGAACACATGATTGCAAACAAATGTCCCTGCCGTGTTGGAAACTGCGCTTGGAATGCCATGCTGACTTAAAGATGCGACAATGGCTTTGATGGGTAAAGTGCTAAAATAGGCAGCTTGGGCATCAGCAATGACTGCCTCATCAATCGGTTGTTTGCTGGCATTATCACGGATACGGGCATCGTCAATATTGATTGCCACTCGCTCAGGGGTAATAGCAGCACGTCCGCCTGCTTGCCCAAAACAAATTACGATATCAGGCTTTACTTCGATAATCGCTTTTTCTAACGTCTCAATACTTGCCCCAAACACACAAGGCAAGCAACGAGCGACGATATGGATATTATCAAACGTTTGCTTATCATACAGTTTGACCATTTCCCAAGAAGGATTGCTAGGCTCACCGCCAAATGCTTCAAAACCTGTTAATAATACCGTATTCATCGTCGCTTCCTTTTTATATTGAATTTTTGAGTATTTTGTATATACCGTTAAAACGCCAATACATACATCAATAACACATTGACCGCCAGTAGCGGTAGTGCGGTACCGATTTGGGCTTTAATCACTGCATTTTTGTCCTCTAGCTCAAGCAGTGCAGATGGGATAATGTTAAAGTTGGCCGCCATCGGCGTCATTAATGTGCCACAGTAGCCGCTAAACATCCCAATCGCGCACACTACCGCAGGGTTAGCATGGTGCTGAAGTATCAAAATAGGCAAGCCGATACCCGCAGTGATCACAGGAAAGGCAGCAAACGCGTTACCCATAATCATAGTGAAAACTGCCATACCCACACAATACGCCGCCACGGCGATAAAGCGGTTATCCACAGCCAAAAAGTCTGTGGTTATTTGAGCAATCGCCTTACCCACGCCGGCATCGGTAAAAATAATACCAAGCACAGCAAGCAGCTGCGGCAATACTACTGCCCAGCCCATAGCGTCGAGTAAACGGCGAGATTCTTTCATTGATTGCATTGGCGTTTCACGTGTGATCCAACATGCTAGCCCTAGCGCAATAATTGAGGCAACCCCAAGTCCTGCTAAGGTTTCATTCTTATCAGGGAAAAGTCGCAATGTGCCAAAATGGGCGTTTTTGAGTACCACAGCACAGATAATGGTAAAAAACGGAATCGCCAGAGCAGGTATAAACAATCTATTTTTTAGACGGGCAGCGCGCTCTTGTAGGGCTGTAACCGATGGCATATCCACTTTGCCCGCTGCCACGCCATTGATACCTGCAATCACACCCATTATTACTACTAACAAACCAACAAATAAAGGCGGAATAAAATTGCCTATAAGAAAAATTAATCCATAGGCTCCCCAAAAAAAGCCACTGCTCAACCGCTTTGGATTGGTGCTGTCTGATAATGTCAGTGCCGATGTAATCAGTAAAATAATGCCGACCAACCAATACAGATAATCCATTTTAATTAATGATTCCATTGTGATTATCCTCTGTATTGGCTATTAGGTGGCAGCATACGATTGAGTTGATTATCAAGACGATACAAGCGCATTGAATGAATCAAAAACGCAAAAATCGCTGTTGGAATACCCCAAAGTGCTATTTTCAGTGGATCGACATCAATACCACCTGTGGTTTTCATAAAGGTTTGCATGAGAACAATAGAGCCAAATGCCACAAAAATATCTTCACCGAAAAACAAGCCCACATTGTCGGTAGCAGCACTCATAGCACGCAATTTGTTGCTCACCGCTTGGGGTAATTGTTGAAAACGGTTCATAAACGCGCCTTCTGCCATTGGCACCACCAATGGGCGCACCATTTGTGGATGTCCGCCAAGACTCGTCAAACCTAAAGCAGCTGTTACTTCACGAATAAATAAATACACGATTAATAGTCGGCCTGCTGTGGCGGATTTGATGCGAGCGACCCAGTTTTGGGCATGTTCTTTTAAACCATTTCGTTCAAGCAATCCGATAATGGCAAGTGGTAAAATAATAATCAAAGATAAAGTACGTGTTTTTAAAAACCCTGAACCCAGCTTGGTTAAAATCACATCAATTGGCATAGCTGCCAAAAATCCTGTGATAATACCAGCGACCAATACCACTAAAGCGGCATTTAAACGTAGCATGAATCCTACGATAATGACTAAAATCCCTAGCAATGGCCAGTAATTAATGACCTCACTCATACTTCCTCCAAAATTGTTAATTTTAATTACCACGCTGAACTTTTAATAATTTAATAAAAAGCTGCATGCACCGTGCCAAATATCTCTTCTTCATCTAATATCTAAAAATTTTTGTAAAATACCGTTTTTAAGATGATTGATGGGTTTGTTGTTTGCTATCATAGTTTTACTTCGTTAAAACTATTCATACAAAATATTGTATAGATAAATTTAACTATGGTATAGTCAGTTAGTAATAAAATATTACGATTTTAAATGGTGGCTATATTGAGAGATTTAATTCAGCAAATATTATAAAAATCATTGTAATTACAAACATCTAATAAAAACATTGCTTTAGGGGTTATGGTATGAATATTGACTTACATCAGGTCGCTGCGTTAATTAAAATTGCTGAACAATCCAACATTGATGAGCTCGAAATTACACAGAATCAAACAAATATACGTATCACCTGTCGCCATAGTGCTCACGCTCACAGCTTGCCACAGCATTATCATGAAGTAGCGGCTCAAAATCCATCAGGTTTACCCCAAGCAGTCTCTACGCAATCGTCTCATCATTATGATTCGAATCATGCAGTTACGTCACCTGTAGACGTCACACACAAAGCAGTCTTAACTACTGAAGCTAGCCAAAGTAATCAAGCTGACGCTGTCGCAACCCAGACTATCGTATCGCCCATGGTCGGCACTTTTTATCGCAGATCTAGCCCAGACACTCCCGTGTTTGTAGAAGTGGGTCAAACCGTGGCAGTCGGTGATACCTTGTGTATCGTTGAAGCGATGAAAATTATGCATGAAGTCAAAGCCGAGCAATCAGGCGTGATTCAAGCGATTTTAGTGAATGACGGTGACATGGTCGAATATGCTCAAACCTTATTTAGCCTTGCCTAAGATAAGAGGTAGCGTTTCTAAATTAACCCAATAACATCAAATTTACTCCGTAAGGACAGCTTTTTTCATGACAACTGCGAACCTTCATTCTCATCAGCCTATCGCAAAACTGTTCGACAAAATTCTGATTGCCAATCGTGGTGAAATCGCGCTACGCATCATCCGTGCGTGCAAACAACTAGGCATCACATCTGTGCTTGTGCATTCTGAAGCCGATAGAGATTCGCTGCCTGCTCGCTTGGCCGATGAAACTGTATGTATCGGGCCTGCCAATGCCACTCATAGTTATCTCAATCAGCAAGCGATTTTGGCAGCGGCTGATTTGACCCAAGCCAATGCCATTCACCCGGGCTATGGTTTTTTGGCGGAAAATGCTGAGTTTGCTGAACGCATTGAACAAGCAGGACTGACTTTTATTGGACCCAGCGCTGATAATATCCGGCAAATGGGTGATAAAGTCGCCGCCAAAAAAGCCATGCTAGCGGCTGGCGTGCCTTGTGTACCAGGCTCAGATGGGGCGTTGCCCGATGATGACGACGAGATTTTTGCAATTGCCGAAGCTGTGGGATATCCAGTGATTATCAAAGCGGCGGGTGGTGGTGGTGGGCGCGGTATGCGAGTAGTAAACCGCCGTGAGGACTTGATTGGCTCAGTTGCCATGACCAAAAAAGAAGCCGATTCCGCCTTTGGCAATCCTGTGGTTTATATGGAGCGATATCTACAACAGCCTAGACATATTGAGATTCAAGTGATTGCCGACCATTACGGTCATGCCGTACACCTAGGCGAACGAGATTGCTCTAGCCAACGCCGTCACCAAAAAGTGGTCGAAGAAGCGCCTGCGCCATATATCAGCGATGCAGAGCGCCAAAAAATCGGACAGGCGTGTGCAACAGCCTGTGAGCAAATGGGCTATCGCGGGGTGGGGACGTTTGAGTTTTTATATGAAAACGGCGATTTCTTCTTTATTGAAATGAATACCCGTATCCAAGTTGAGCATCCTGTAACTGAGCTAGTAACGGGGATTGATTTAATCAGCGAGCAAATCAAAGTGGCCAGTGGTTTTGAGCTAGGTTTTCAACAATCGGATATTTTGCTTCAAGGTCATGCCTTTGAGTGTCGTATCAACGCTGAACACCCTTTTACCTTTATGCCGAGTGCGGGCAAAATCGACTATTGTCATCTGCCAGGCGGTAATGGCGTGCGTGTCGATAGCCATATCGAATCGGGCTATCGTATTCCGACCAATTATGACAGCTTGATTGCCAAAGTCTGTGTCCATGCAGCGACCCGTGAGTTGGCATTACAAAAAATGCAGTCTGCACTTAATGAACTCACGGTGACAGGCATTATGACCAACAAAGCCTTACACCAACGATTCTTGGCAGATGCAGGGTTTCAAGCAGGTGGCACTAGCATTCATTATCTTAGTCAATGGCTTGAGAGCAACCAAGACAGCTTGCAAGTCATCGAAGATAAGCTCCAAGCTCCCAATACTACCCAAAACCGCTAATCACATTAGCCAATACGCTGTGCAAAGCGTGTTGGTAAGCTGTATTGGCAAAGAATATTGACCCATTGCTGGATAATAAGATGTTATGAGCCATCAAGATTTTATGACGCATCAACCAACCACAGCCAAACCTATGTGGCATATCTGTAATGAGCAGTGTGTGACGCTGTTTTTACCCAAGCCTGTCACCCTAGCGCAGCAACAACTGTGTTGGGGGTTGGCAGAAAAAATTCCCCAACTTGATGACATCAAAGCCTGTGTAAAAGAAACCGTGGTGGGCATGAACACCCTGAGCGTGTATACCGAAGATTTAACGGTGAGCCAGCTTTTAGAGCTAAAAAATTATCTTGATCAGATTAGCCAAGATACGCAATTTATCAAACACATCGAAGGGCGCCATATCGAAATTCCTGTACGATATGGCGGTGATTATGGTCCTGATTTATTGGATTTGGCGAAACAAAAAAATATGACGGTGCGTGAATTGGTGGAACGTCATACCGCACCGATTTATACCGTGTATTTTATCGGTTTTCAACCGGGCTTCCCGTATTTGGGTGGATTGGATACTGCATTGTACTCATCACGCCATGCCACGCCACGCTTACAAGTGCCTGCAGGCTCTGTGGGTATTGGCGGCGAGCAGACAGGCATTTACCCATTTGCATCGCCCGGGGGTTGGCAATTGCTCGGTCATACTGACTTACCGTTATTTAACCTACAAAATGACCAACCGACGCTATTACAAGCAGGCGATACGTTAAGCTTTATCGCTATTGAGGTGATTGAGGGGAAAAAATGAAAATTACTGCAATCACCGCCATGGTCAGCCTACAAGACTTAGGTCGCTTTGGTCAAAGACGCTTTGGTATTGGCACGAGTGGTGCGATGGACAGCTGGGCAGTCAAGGCGGGCAATACCTTACTTAATAACTCACAAAATACTGTAGCAATCGAAGTTACGTTGGGCGGCATCACACTTGCATTTGATGACAGCGATGTCGATGCGGTCACTGGCGACCTTACGGTGTGTTTAACAGGGGCATTATACGAAGCCTATGTGACCGATGACGCCAAGCAAACCCGAGAGCGGGTGCCCAATGGTTGGCGAGTTGCCATCAAGGCAGGACAATGCCTAGAATTGGTAAGAGCCATTCAAGGCATGCATGGCTATATTTGTATTCAAGGTGGATTGGCGCTAGTGCCAATTTTGGGCTCAGCAAGTACCAACGCCAAGGCAGAATTCGGCGGCTATCACGGCCGCTTGTTAAAAGTAGGTGACGTATTAACGGTCACCGATAGGCAACGCCCCAAGCTGACTCGCTTGGGTATGACACAGTTTGAAGACAGTCAAAACTTTGCTACAGCCCAGAACGTACTTCCTGTGATTCGTATTGTTAAAAATAGCGAAGCCGATTATTTTACCCAAGATGCGTTATCGAAATTGACTGAGCAACCTTATAAATTACTCAGTAGTAGTAATCGCATGGGCTATCGCTTAGAAGGCAAGCACACCTTGGAACTCATTAATCCGCTACAGATGAATTCTCATGGCGTGGACATCGGTATGATACAAGTGCCGCCCCAAGGTCAGCCGATTGTACTGATGGCAGATGCCCAAACCACGGGTGGTTACCCCAAAATAGCCAGTATTATTCAAGCGGATATTGGCAAATTTGCGCAATTACGCTTTGGGCAATCTTGTCAGTTTCAATGGGTGACATTAGAAGAAGCCATCACTGCCAAGCAAGCACGACAACGTCATATTCAGCAAATAAACACCTTTGCACAGGAAAAATAAGTATGACAACAACCAATTTAACCATCGATTTGAATGCAGACGTCGCCGAAGGTTGTGGACGAGATGACAAACTACTGACCATCGTCAGCTCTGCCAATATTTGCTGCGCACTGCATGCTGGCTCACCCAGCGAGATGTTAAAAACTTTGCAACTTGCCAAACAGCACGGCATCAGGGTCGGTGCTCACCCAAGCTTCGATGATAGACAAAACTTTGGGCGCAGTAATCATACGCTACCTGATGACGAGCTCAAAGCGGTACTGCTGTATCAGTTAGGGGCAATCCAATCGTTATGTGACTTAGTCGGTGTGTCGCTTGAATATATCAAACCGCATGGGGCACTGTACAATCAAGCTGCCAAGGATGCTCATTTGGCGACTGTTATCGCCCAAACTATCAAAGCGTTTAACCCGAAACTCTCGGTCATGGGTTTGTCGGGCAGTGAACTAATTAAGGCTGCCCAACAGCATGGACTCGTTGCCGAATCAGAAGTGTTTGCTGACCGCCGTTATGAAGATAATGGGGCGCTGGTCGCGCGCAGCCAGCCCAATGCCGTGATTGACAACGATGATGAAGCCCTTGCCCAAGTCTTACAAATGATAGAAAACGGCACTGTCACCAGCATCAATGGCAAAACTGTCAAGGTGCAAGTCGACAGTATTTGCTTGCATGGCGACAGTGAACATGCAGAGCAATTTGCCAAGCGTATTCAAACTACATTGCAACAGCAAGGCATTAATATTCAGGCAACAACCCATTTTAAGTAATAACCAAAAAGAAAATAAAATATAGCTAACGGGTAGTGTATGGACATTCAGCAAATTCAAGATATCGTTAATTTGGTCGCCAATAGTCAGGTAGCAGAAGTGGAAATCAAAGTCCACGGCGACATCATTCGTATCAAAAATCGCCAACAATTAAGAGTACTCGCCAATGATGACCAACTAGCGTCATCCAAAGAGATAGCGAGTCTACAAACGACGCATATTCAGCCACCATCAGACACCACGCCTATCATTAAATCTAAGCATATTGGACGACTCAAGCTATCAGCAGATGCGATAAGTGAGCCTTTGGTCAAAATTGGCGATAAGGTGCAAGAAGGCGATACAATTGCTTTTGTAGCATGTATGGCACAGATGTTACCAATTACGGCCGATCAATCAGGTTATGTCTCTGATATCTTGCTTCAAGACAATACCAAAGTAGAGTATGGCACGCCGATATTTCAACTTAAGCTATGAGCTCAGTTAGATGTCGGTGATAGTTAAGCCGATTTTGAGCCATCCAAAGGTCTTACATTATTTTTTAACCCATGTATGGCTTTGTTTTCCGCTTTAATATCTCGGTATGGGTGACAACGTTTGCCATTTTTTGGGTAGTAAAAAATGGTATTTCAGCGTCCATTCGTGCAGGAATTTCAACGGTTTCATAAGCAAAGCTCGACTTTGACATACTGTTTGTCTATCCATTGCTTTTCAATTGCCTCGCTACGTTTTTTGGTTTGGGTCGTTTTTGCGTTATTTGATGACTGGCTAAAAGCTCTGCTACGTCATTTGCCATGGCTCTGGGAATCACAGGCATGGTCAGCAGTCGCTACAAGACGCATTAACCCTTACAGCGTTTTTCGAAAATCACTGGCTGACATATTAAACTGCTGTTGAAAGGCTCTGGAAAAAGATGCCAGATTAAAAAAGCCAGTCGCCATGGAAATGGTGGTCACTGGCATGGTAGTATGTTGGAGTAGGTTTTTAGCATGCTCTAATCGTAAATTAAGATAATACTGTTGGGGTGAGACCCCTAGTTGTTTGGCAAACTGCCGCTGTAGTTGTCTTTCAGAAATGCCGACATATTTAGCAATGTCCGCTAGCATGAGCGGTTCTTCGATATTGGTTTTCATTAACGTGATAGCATCGATGACATGGGCGTAGCTATGACTGAGGTTCTTTGGTTTGGGTAAATGCTGGATGCTCACCGGCTCTCGGATAGTGGTGATGACAAACATGTCTTGAATTTTTTCAACGATTTCTCGCCCAAAGTGCTGCTTGATGATGTGCAGGGTCATATCAAGCGCACATACCCCGCCAGAGCAGGTGTAGAGCCGATCACCAATGGTAAAAATATGGTTTAAGAATTTTACATTGCCAAATTGTTCCTGAGCCAGGGTAACATTTTCCCAATGCAGCGAGGCTGATTGATTGGCTAACAACCCTGCATTCGCAAGCGCTATTGCCCCTGTACAAAGCCCCCCTAACGCAATATCCCGAACAGCTAAACGCTCCACAATCCCCTTTAGCGCCTCTGTCATTAAATTTTCGGCTTCATAGCCACCGCAGATAAACACGAGTTCACAATCAAATAGATGTTTGATTTCAGCGGTATGAGAGACTTGTACCCCATTACTGGCACTGGTCTGATGACCCGCAAAACCACTAATAATCCAGCTATATAGTGGCTGACTACTGACATAGTTTGCCATTCGTAACGGCTCGATGACATTGCTAAAAGCCATCATGGTAAAGCCATCAATCAGTAAAAAACCAATTTTTTTAATATTCGCTGTCATAAATAAAGTATGAATGGACAAGCTGTGTTGTCGTAATTAGTCAAAAAAATGTCGTCTTATGAAAAACTGACTTTTTAAATTTGCGTATGATGAGGGATGTGGAGAGCAAAGACTTTCTTAACATCAACCTAAACCTCGTGAGGCGCAAACAATGAATCAGTCAGTTGAACATATGATAAATCAAGCGGGTAGTCTGGATACTGCACTTAGCATGCCAAGCTTAATCCAAATCAGAAATGGCGAGAAAGTCAAGCCGACTTTTAGCGCCCAAGAATACCAAAACCGCCAACAAAAGCTTAAAGCCTATATGGCAAAAAGCGACATTGATAGCGTGTTATTCACCTCCTATCACAATATCAACTACTATGCAGACTTCTTATATTGCTCATTTGGACGCTTCTATGGTCTGGTCATCGACCAAGACAAGGTAGTGACTATCTCCGCCAATATCGACGGTGGACAGCCTTGGCGACGTACCATGGGCGATGACAATATCGTCTATACCGACTGGCAACGTGATAACTACTTTAAAGCCGTGGCAAGTCAAATCAACAACAAAGGCAGAGTGGGGATTGAATACGATCACTTACCTGTCGAACGTTTGAAAAAACTCCAAGACGCCTTGCCCAATGTCGAGTTTGTCGATATCAGCCAAGCTTGTATGAAAATGCGAATGGTGAAATCAGCCGAGGAAATCGCCCTTATCAAGCAAGGTGCACAGGTTTGTGACATTGGTGGGGCAGCGCTCGTCAACGCCGTGCATGAAGGGGTTCCTGAGTATGAGGTAGCGTTAGCCTCTACGCAAGCGATGGTACGAGAAATCGGGCAACGCTTTGAACATGTCGAGCTCATGGATACTTGGACGTGGTTTCAATCAGGTATCAACACCGATGGCGCACACAATCCTGTGACCAATCGCAAAGTGCAGCGCAATGATATTTTAAGCTTAAACTGCTTTTCGATGATTGCAGGCTACTATGTGGCGCTGGAGCGTACGCTGTATTTTGGTGAACCTGATGCGGCAACGCTCAAATATTGGGAAATTAACTGCAAAGTGCATGAAGAAGGCATAAAACTCATCAAACCTGGCGTTCGTTGCTGTGATATCGCTTTAGAGCTCAACAAAATCTATGCCGAATATGGCATTTTAGACCGCCGCACCTTTGGGTATGGGCACTCATTTGGCGTATTGTCACACTACTATGGTCGTGAAGCAGGGTTAGAATTGCGTGAAGACATTGATACGGTACTTGAGCCAAATATGGTCATCTCAATGGAACCGATGATTATGATTCCAGAAGGTATGGCAGGGGCAGGCGGTTATCGTGAACATGATATTTTGGTTTTAACTGAAACAGGCGCTGACAATATCACAGGCTTCGTTTATGGTCCCGCGCATAACATTATCAGTTAGCTTACTTTAGCATGACTTACTATCAACCAAGGGGAAACTAAATGACAACTTTTGCACTTTCACCCACTGCCGTAGCAATGCAACAACCAGCTGCTGAGCCGTATGTTAAAGATCCTGTGTTACTCAAAAAAGCCGCCAAAGCCAGTTTTATTGGTAACTTTGTCGAGTGGTTTGATTACGCATCGTATGGCTATTTTGCCACTGTCATCGCTAGCGTATTTTTTGCTAAAACCGATGCAACCGTCGCATTGATATCAACTTATGCAATTTTTGCGCTATCCTTTATTGTCCGTCCGTTTGGGGGTATTTTTTGGGGACATATTGGCGATAAATACGGTCGAAAAGCGGCTTTATCTTGGTCGATTTTGATTATGTCGGGTGCTACTTTCTTAATCGGATTGTTGCCAAGTTATGCCACCGTGGGTATCTTGGCCCCTGTGTTGTTGTTATTGTTACGCATGATTCAAGGTTTTTCAGCCTCAGGAGAGTACGCAGGGGCATCAGCATTTATGGCGGAGTATGCGCCGCCCGACAAAAAAGGGTTTTATACCAGTATCGTACCTGCCAGTACATCCGCGGGTCTATTACTGGGCTCACTGATTGCGGCAGCTATGACCGCCTTTATGGATGCTGACTTTGTACAAACTTGGGGCTGGCGTATTCCGTTTTTATTGGCTGCACCACTGGGTTTGGTAGGTCGATATATGCGGTTGAATCTTGAAAAGACCCCGGCTTTTAAGGCGTTTGAAGAAAGCACCATTGAAAAACCGGTGCCAATCAAAAATTTGTTTGCCAACCATAAAAAAACCTTGTGCATTGCGTTTATGTTATGTAGTTTGAATGCGGTGGCTTTTTACTTAATCCTAAGCTATATGCCGACTTATTTATCGACCCAAATGCACATCAATGAAACGCAGTCGCTGCTAGCTGCCTCCATTTCATTAGTCGCTTATATCGGTATGATTTTCACCATGGGTAAACTGTCAGACAAATACGGTCGCAAAACCATGCTAATAATCGCATCTGTGTTGTTTATCGCGTTGACAGTGCCTTTGTTTCATATGCTAAGCCTGGGTGGGTTTTTAACCATTGTGTTGATTCAACTGGTGTTCTCGCTGTTATTATCCGTCAATGACGGTACACTACCGGCATTTTTAAGCGAGATTTTCCCAGTCGAGGTGCGTTATTCAGGTTTTGCTTTCACTTTTAACTCAGCCAATGCGCTACTTGGCGGCACAACCCCCTTGATGGCAACTTGGTTAATGAGCAAAACAGGCAGTCAAATCGCGCCAGCTTGGTTATTGGTGATAGCAAGCGTAATCGCGCTGGTAGCAACGGTGATGTATAAAAAATCCGATAGTGTGTCGATGTTAGAAAAAGGTTAGAAAGAAGTTAAAAAGACGTTAGAAAAATAATTGATTAACCACGGTTATCAATAACCCCATGAAGTTAATTTAAGTTTTTTTCCAAAGTGGTTTTAGCCAACCTTGTTTGCTAGAATCACTTTTTTTATCCCCCATTTTTTAGGAATTGCCAGTGACTCGTAAACCTGCTTTCGCTACCAACCAATCCCCTAACACGCGCAATCATGCGACGATGGGTGGCTTGCAAGTCATTGTGGCGGCTATCTGTTGGGGCACGCTGGGTATCTTTACTACCTATCTACATCAACTGGGTTTTGATAGTGTGCAAATTGCCATTTTAAGAGTGGTGACCGCTGCTATGATGCTACTGATGTTATTGCCATCGTTGTGGACGTCTATTAGGCGGTTATCAGTCGGCGAGATATTACAGTTGAGCTTGCAATCGTTGATTGGTGTGTTAGGCATGACGGTTTGCTATTTTATCGCGGTCAATTT
This sequence comes from Moraxella sp. CTOTU49097, assembly GCF_032064105.1. NCBI lineage: Bacteria > Pseudomonadati > Pseudomonadota > Gammaproteobacteria > Moraxellales > Moraxellaceae > Moraxella > Moraxella sp. CTOTU49097. Next base: position 129,337 of record NZ_DAMBOA010000007.1, read on the forward strand.
TGTGGGCGCGGGCATTGCGGTATCGCTACTGTATACGGCGCCGATTTTTAGTTTGGTATTGGCATTTTTTTTATTAAAAGAACCGATAACAAAAAAATCATTTACCTTAGCTTGCATCGCGGTATTGGGCGTGGCACTGACAACGCTCAGTGAGAACTTTACATTGAGTTGGGGGATTGTGTTTGGTCTATTGTCTGGGGTGTGCTATTCACTGTATGGCATTTTAGGAAAAAAAGCCTTACACAAACACTATCCACCGACCTTGGTGTTTTTTAGCTCGGTGGTGATTAGTGCGATAGCTTTATTATTACTACCGATGACCTATCAAACCTATGCCAAAGCGTTTACCATGCCTGCTATCACTTGGTTGTGGGTGATGGGGCTAAGCCTAGTGGGTACCGTGATTCCGTTTTTTTTGTATATGTCAGCCCTGCACAAACTCCCTGCGACCAAAGCCTCGGTATTCACTGTGTTTGAGCCGTTTACCGCGATTGTATTGTCGATCGTATTACTGCACCAATCGCTCAATGGCATGCAGTACTCAGGGATGGTATTAATTCTTTTAGCCACCCTCCTAAACTCTATCAAATTGCCCATGCAGCGTCAGCGGCAACTCACAGAAGTCGATACTCAAGTCTAATAACAGCCCACCACTGTGTAAACATCCCTGATTTGGGCTTCACCATATTGGTATCAATGCTCACAGCACCAATGTGGCACAGCCCTTGCATTCTATAAAAACATATATTTTTCATATAGTTAGATAGATATGGCTTGGCACTCAGTCCTTACTTTAGCTTTTGACGCCCAACATGCGGGTGAGCATGCGCGCACCAATTTGGTACAACGCCACCACCAAGGCGCCTTGCGGGTACAAAAAGCCTTGTATCCTGAAAGCGGTGAACAGCAAGGTATTTGTCATGTCATTATGCTGTATCCGCCTGCCGGCATTGCCTTAGGCGATAAACTCGATATTGAGATTGGCGTAAAACATCACGCTCACGCCGTGATTACCACGCCCGGGGCAAACAAATGGTACGGCAATTTACCAAGTTACACCGCTAACAAGCAAACCGATGACAGTGCACCAATCGAAAAAACTCAAAAAACCCAAAAATCTCAAAAAACCCAAGAAAATTCAAATAGTTATGCTGCGCAAAATGTCACGGTTTATCTACAAGATGACAGCCGTTTTGAATGGCTACCGCAAGAAAACTGTTTTTATAACGCAAGTTTTGCCCATGCCACCAATCAGTTTTTTATCAGCCCAGCTGCCAGTGTTATCGCTTGGGAAATTAACCTGTTAGGGCGAGAGCATCATGGCGAGCGCTACAGTACAGGCGAGATGCGGTTATCAAATCTATTTTGGCGCGTGGATGAGCAGCCCAAATTGCTGCTTGCTGATACCTTACATCACTGTGCCGAACACGATTGGTATCGCTCACCCGTAGGTCTCAATAACCACAGCGTCTTTGCCAGCTTATGGGTTGTGCCAAGTGTTGCTGCGCAAAAACAGCTGATTGAATGGGTCAAGCAATTACGTTTATTTATCGACCACCATAGCTTGCCTGTCTCTTGCACCCAAACAGGGGAGGTGATGATTATTCGCTATTTGGGTGATGATGTCCGCCAATGTTTTAACAGTTTTGGTGCAGTCCGTGGTGAGATTCGCACTTTAATGTGGCAACAAGCCAGTCATTTGCCCCGAATTTGGGCAACCTAGTGGCAGTGAAGGTCTAATTTTTAACACTGAAAAAAATAGTTGGAGTAACCCATGCATTTAACCCCCGCCGAAAAAGATAAATTACTCATTTTTACCGCAGGACTGGTTGCCGAGCGCCGTAAACAACGTGGCTTAAAACTTAACTATCCAGAAGCGATTGCCTATATCAGTATGTTGGTACTCGAAGGGGCAAGAGAGGGTAAAACAGTGGCACAGTTAATGGGCGAAGGCACCACGTGGCTGACGGGTGAGGATGTGATGGAGGGCATCGCCGAGATGATTGACGATGTACAAGTGGAAGCCACCTTTCCCGATGGTACCAAACTGGTGACCATTCACCAACCGATTGTGTAATTTAAACAGTATAAGGGGTAAACCATGAAAGTTGGCGAATACAAGCTAAAAGACCAAGCCATTATCCTTAATGAAGGACGCGCCGTCCAAACTATTTTGGTCAAAAACACCGGCGACAGACCGATTCAAATCGGCTCTCACTACCATTTTGCCGAAGCCAATGACGCACTGGCGTTTGACCGTGACAAGGCGCTTGGGTTTCGCTTAAATATCTTATCGGGTACAGCAGTGCGCTTTGAGCCCGGGCAAGCGCGGACAGTTGAATTGGTCGAGTTTGGTGGCAATAAGGCGATTTTTGGATTTGCTGGGCGGGTGATGGGGCAAGCTACCACATCTGTGGATACCGCGAGCTTACCAAAATCAAAAAAAACCGTACCCCGCCAAATGTATGCCGAGCATTTTGGCCTAACCGTGGGCGATAAACTGCGTCTGGCTGATACCGAGCTGTGGCTCGAAGTGGAAAAAGACTTTACCAGCTATGGTGAAGAGGTCAAATTCGGTGGTGGTAAAGTGATTCGTGATGGCATGGGGCAAGGGCAGCGCCCGTTTGCCGAAGTGGCTGACACCGTGATTACCAACGCGCTTATTTTGGATTATACCGGGATTTATAAAGCTGATGTGGCGATTAAAGACAGCCGAATTTGGGCGATCGGCAAGGCGGGCAACCCCGATGTTCAATCCAATGTCACCATCGCCATTGGCGCAAGCACCGAGATTATTGCAGGTGAAGGCAAAATTTTGACCGCGGGCGGGATTGACACCCATATTCACTTTATCGCGCCACAGCAGGCGGAAGTTGCCTTGATGTCTGGGGTAACCACCATGATTGGTGGTGGTTCAGGGCCTGCCCAAGGCACACTTGCCACCACCTGCACCAACGGCAAATACCATATCGAAACCATGCTCAAAGCCCTTGATGATATGCCCATGAACATTGGGCTACTGGGCAAAGGCAATGTCAGCTTGCCGCAGCCGATTGTCGAGCAAATCGAAGCGGGCGTGGTCGGGCTAAAACTGCATGAAGACTGGGGCACCACGCCGCAAGCGATTGATAACTGCTTGAGCGTTGCCGAAGAGTATGATGTGCAAGTGGCGATTCATACCGATACGCTTAACGAAAGTGGCTATCTAGAAAGCACGCTAAATGCCTTTAAAGACCGCTGTATTCACACCTTTCACACCGAAGGCGCAGGCGGCGGGCACGCCCCTGATATTTTGCGGGCGATTGGCGAGCCACATGTGTTGCCGTCTTCGACCAACCCCACGCGTCCGTTTACCATCAACACCATCGATGAGCATCTCGACATGCTGATGGTCTGTCACCATTTGAGCCCTGCGATTGCCGAAGATATCGCCTTTGCTGAGAGCCGTATACGCCAAGAAACCATCGCCGCTGAAGATATTTTGCATGATTTGGGGGCAATCTCCATGATGAGTAGCGACTCGCAAGCGATGGGACGAGTGGGCGAGGTGATTATCCGCACTTGGCAAACGGCGGATAAAATGAAGCGCCAACGCGGATTTTTAGCACCCGATACAGTGAGCCAAAATGCGTCTAACAGTGAGCTTCATGACATCGACCCAGTGACCGAAGGTACAGTGAGAGAAGATACAGCGATAGAAAATGACAATTTTCGCATCAAACGCTATATCGCCAAATACACCATTAATCCTGCCATTACCCACGGTATTGCCGAGGAAGTCGGTTCGGTAGAAGTCGGTAAATGGGCGGATTTGGTGCTATGGTCGCCCAAATTCTTTGGGGTCAAACCTGACACGATTTTAAAAGGTGGTAGCATCGCCGCTTACCCGATGGGCGATATCAATGCCTCCATCCCAACCCCGCAGCCGGTGCATTATCGTCCGATGTTCGCAAGCCTTGGCAAAGCCACACACCAAACCAGTATCACCTTTGTATCCAAAATCGCCTTTGACAACCATATCCAACACAAGCTCGGTTTGCAAAAAGTGATTCGCCCTGTACAGGGTATTCGGAACATTCGCAAAAAAGATATGCGGTTTAATAGCTATTGCCCGGAGATGTCGATCAACCCAGAAACCTATGAAGTACGTGCCGATGGTCAGCTTCTCACTTGCGAGCCGTCGGCTGTGTTGCCAATGGCACAGCGGTATTTCTTATTTTAAAAGTGATTTTAGCTATGAATGCCAATGTGATGACTAAAACCGAACAATCTCATCTACTCTGTGATGGATGTGGCAGTGAGTTTTTTAAAAATGTATCGCCAAAGCAAAATCTTTGCCCAAACTAATCGCATTTACTCTATGGGCTTAACAACTGTGAACATCAATTTAAAGAGGGTCACTGTCAACAATGCGGTTGTTATGGGCAAACTTCTGAGTAGGTAGAAAATTTAACAAAGGATAATAATGAAAATTTATAATCAGCGAGTGCAACAGTTAACTCATCAACAGCAAGCAGATTTGGTCAACCAACAAGCAAACGGGCAGTTTTTGCAGCTCGATTTTGACACGCGCCAGCGGTCACGCTTTCGTGCCACCCTGCAAAATGGTGAAGTGGTCGGTATCGACCTACCACGCACAGGTACACTCAAAGACGGCGATGTGGTACAAAATGCGTCAGGCGACATGATACAAATTTTTGCCAAACCGCAAACCCTTACCAAAGTCAGCGCCGACAATGCCTTTGAACTGATGCGCGGGGCGTATCATTTGGGCAATCGTCATGTCCCACTGATGCTCGTTGAGCAGGGTCAAGCGCAGCATGCCTTGTACTTTGAGCCTGATTATGTGCTTGCCGATATGCTAGTGAAATTAGGCTTAACCGTGAGCGAGGTGGAACATGCTTTTGAACCCGAAACAGGGGCGTATGGGCATGGCGGGCATTCACATGGGCATGATAATCGGTTAAGCCACGCAGATACGCAAAGCACAATCGTCGGTGATTTAACCAAAGCCACGTTTTTTTCATGAAAACGATAACAACAACGTCGCACCTTACACAGAAGACACCGCCACAACAATTGCTTAAGCTGATGATGCTGGCGTCGAGCAATTTGCCGATTG
>NZ_DAMBOA010000008.1:0-92677 GCF_032064105.1 Moraxella sp. CTOTU49097
GTGAAATCTCTAGCTGCTCAAACTGTGGCGACTTCCAAGCGCGCCGTATGCAAGCCCGTGTCAAAGATGGCAAAAAAACTGAGCTGGTGCATACGTTAAATGGCTCAGGGCTTGCGGTGGGTCGTACCTTGCTAGCTATTATGGAAAATTATCAAAATGCGGATGGTACTATCACGGTGCCTGAAGTGTTACGTCCATATATGGGCGTTGATGTGATTGGTTAGTGGTAATAATGAAAAAATAGCCAGTTGCTTGACTGGCTGTTTTTTATTTGGCTAGCAGATACTAGCGGAATGATGGGCGAGAAATGGTTGCATAGTTGAGCCTTTTTTCGGTTTCAATTTCGGTTTTATTTTGGCATTGTTTAGCCTATTAAGGATATTTGACTCCTTGTGGAATTCTTTTTGTAAGAATTACCAATATCGTAATCTTTATATAGTGTTAAAAAGCTTTCTTGAGAAATAAGAGCATCTTCAAGCAAATTTCTTTTATATAAGGCACAAAATAATGCTACAGATTTAGCTTGGCAATTGATAGATTTTTGAGGATTGAATTCAATATCTGTAAAAGCCTCATATTTTAAAAGTTGTTCGTGATATTCTGGTTTACTGTTAAGGGCATTAATATATAGCCAATCATAAAATGCAGTTAGCGGTGTTGTTTCCCAAAATTGATTATAAAAATTAAATCCAATCACATTTCCTGATTCTTTCAATCTTGTATCTTTTTTAGCTTCTCGTGAGGTTTTTTCCAATAAATCTAAATATTGAATATTGCCTTCAAATACTTTACTACTTTGAAATGCACATTCGACACTAAACGTTTTCCCTAATTTTTTCGTAGTAATCATTAGATTAAAAGCACTTAAAGCAATACCTAACTCATCTTTCGATTTGCTTGATATTTCTAAAATATTTTCAAAACTACACTGTTCTCTAATAGCATTATGAAGAGATTCAATAGACTTTTGCTTTTGAACGAAAGCAAAACCTGAATAATAGGTAAAATTAACTAATTTAACTTCGACAAGTACATTGTCATTTAAGCATGGTATAAAAGTTGGTCTTTGAGCCATTATTTAGTGTCCATAAAGAAATGCTTTACGAGAAGTAAAAGCTCTTGTATTTGGTTCATGAAATTTGAACGAAAACTTTGGATAAAGAGCTTTATACCTTTTTATTAAATTTTCGTCACTCATAATTATACCTGTGATATTATCAGGAGTAACTATCCCATGAATCATAACTTCGGCTTGTGAGTCTGTAGGAAACTTATCAGTTAAATATTCTTCTCTACCTTCTGAATAAAACATTTTTTCCAAAGCCTCTCCACCTTGAAAATCATTCAAATTTGTATTGTTTCTTACCAAGTTAGAAGCGGCGTTACACGGGTAAAATAAACAAGGTTTATTTATGAGTAAATTCACATTTAGCAAAATTATTACCCAAGTAGTGTCAGGATTATTTAATCTAAGTGTATAAAACATTTTATCGTTTGGGAAACTTAAGCTAAAGCAAGAGTAATCAAGTTTATTATCGTATCTATAATCATCATTATAAACATAAGATTTGTTAGCCAAACTTGCTCGAGGTATAATTCCATTCTTCAAAATATTATCTAAATTATCCAGTCTAGTAAAATGAACCAAAGATTTAAGATTCCTTTGGCTAATTACGTCAGAAATTTCCATAAAACTATCCTTAATTTAACTTGAAGCCGAGCATTTATCATACTCGGCTTTTTAAAATTAAACAATTATTTGGTAGAAATTACGCCACTTCACCTTTTAAGAAGTCTTGTGCAAATTTCTGCAATACGCCACCGGCTTTATAAGTATCCACTTCCGCTTGGGTATCAAGACGGCAGGTCACAGGCACTTCAAGCGGCTGCGAGCCTTCTTTATTAATCACCAGCGTCAAATCACAACGTGGCGAGATGTCACCAATCACATCATAGGTCTCAGTCCCATCTAGCCCTAGCGTGATACGCGTCGTCCCAGCTTTAAATTCAAGCGGCAGCACACCCATACCGATAAGGTTGGTACGGTGAATCCGCTCAAAGCCTTCCGCCACAATCGCTTCCACCCCAGCCAGACGCACACCTTTGGCAGCCCAGTCACGGCTAGAGCCTTGACCATAATCCGCTCCGGCGATGATAATCAGCGGTTGCTTACGGTTCATGTAAGTCTCAATCGCTTCCCACATCCGCATCACTTGACCTTCAGGCTCAACGCGAGCCAGTGAGCCTTGTTTGGTACTACCATCGTCATTTTTCACCATTTCATTAAACAGTTTTGGATTGGCAAAGGTCGCACGTTGGGCGGTCAGATGGTCGCCGCGGTGCGTGGCATAGCTGTTAAAGTCTTCTTCGGGTAAGCCCATTTTTGCCAAGTATTCGCCTGCTGCTGAGCTTGCCAAAATCGCATTGGACGGCGACAAGTGGTCGGTGGTGATATTGTCAGGCAAGATGGCGAGGGGACGCATACCTTTGAGGGTGCGTTCACCCGCTAGCGCGCCTTCCCAGTAGGGTGGACGGCGGATATAGGTTGACATGGGGCGCCAGTTGTACAGTGGGCTGTCGGCTTTTTCGCTGCGGTCAAGGTTGAACATCGGGATATATATTTGACGGAATTGCTCAGGTTTGACGTGTTTTGCCACAATCCCGTCAATCTCTTCATCCGATGGCCAAATGTCGATAAGGCGAATTTCTTTACCATTGACCACGCCAAGTACGTCTTTTTCGATGTCAAAACGAATCGTCCCTGCAATCGCATACGCGACGACTAACGGCGGGCTTGCCAAGAAGGCTTGTTTGGCATACGGGTGGATACGTCCATCAAAGTTGCGGTTACCTGACAACACCGCCGTGGCATACAGGTCACGGTCGATGATTTCTTGCTGAATCGCTGGATCTAACGCACCCGACATACCGTTACAAGTGGTACAGGCAAATGCCACGATACCAAAGCCGAGTTTTTCCAGTTCTGGCAATAGGTTAGCGTCTTGCAAGTATAGTTCAGCCACTTTTGAGCCAGGGGCGAAGGAGGATTTGACCCAAGGTTTACGGGTCAAGCCAAGTTCGTTGGCTTTTTTGGCAAGTAATGCCGCTGCCACCACGTTACGAGGGTTTGAAGTGTTGGTACACGAGGTAATAGCCGCGATAATCACCGCACCATCAGGCATTAAGCCATTCTCTGACTCAGGCACCGCTTCACCTTCGGCATGGGCAATGCCTTTGGTAGAAAGCTCAGAAGTCGATACACGCGCATGGGGATTTGAAGGACCTGCCATGTTACGGGTGACGAGTGACAAATCAAACTCAAGCACACGCTCATAGTCGGCATTGACCAGGTCAGATGACCAAAGCCCTGCGGTTTTGGCATAGTTTTCTACCAGTTCGACTTGTTTGTCTTCACGACCTGTGAGGCGTAGATAGTCGATGGTTTGCCCATCAATATAAAATAACCCTGCGGTTGCGCCATATTCTGGGGTCATGTTGGCGATGGTGGCACGGTCACCGATGGATAGACTGTCTGCGCCTTCACCGAAGAATTCCACATAGGCGCCGACCACGCGCTCTTTACGCAAAAACTCAGTGAGTGCAAGTACGATATCGGTGGCGGTGATGCCTGCTTGGCGTTTCCCTTTGAGGTGTACGCCCACGATATCAGGCAGGCGCATCATCGATGGGTGACCGAGCATCACGGTTTCTGCTTCTAGACCACCGACACCCACCGAAATCACCCCCAGCGCATCCACGTGTGGGGTGTGGCTATCTGTGCCCACGCAAGTATCTGGGAACGCCACGCCATTTTGTACTTGGATCACAGGTGACATTTTCTCTAGGTTGATTTGGTGCATGATGCCGTTGCCTGCTGGAATCACGTCCACGTTTTCAAAGGCGGTCTTTGTCCAGTTGATAAAGTGAAAACGGTCTTCGTTGCGGCGGTCTTCGATGGCGCGGTTTTTTTCAAACGCATCTGGGTCATAACCACCACACTCCACAGCAAGCGAGTGGTCAACAATCAGCTGGGTTTGTACCACAGGGTTGACCTTGCTTGGGTCACCGCCTTGCTCAGCGATGGCGTCACGCAAGCCTGCCAAGTCCACAAGGGCAGTTTGACCCAAGATGTCATGACACACCACACGCGCAGGGTACCAAGGAAAGTCTAACGTACGCTCACGGTTGATGAGCTGTTTGAGCGCAGCGGTCAGTTCATTTGGGTCGCTGACTTTACGCACCAGTTGCTCGGCTAAAATACGTGAGGTGTAGGGGAGTTTGTCATACGCGTCTGGAGTGATGTCGTTCACCGCTTGGCGGGTGTCAAAGTATTCTAAATCAGAATTGGGTAAGGGCTTGCGGTATTGGCTCATGGCTAGTTCCTTTTGCTGTATGACATTATAAGAGTCAACTTATATAAAAATTCATTACTAATTTTAGATAGAATTAAACAGATTTGAACAGCTAGTACTCTGTAAAAATACTAAAAATATTATTCTCTAAAGAGAAAGAATATTTCAGTATTTGACTCATCCTGTATTTCGAATCCAGTATTTTGTAATATGTTTACAACAGCATCTTTATCTATATTACATTTCTTAACCAGAGCAGAAAGAGTTTCATTTCTATCAACTTTTTCTTTCCACAATATGATTGCTTTTTGAATCGCATTTTTTGCAATGCCTTCACCTTGGTATTCATCAAATATACCAATGGTTAATTCAAATTGAAATCCTGATGGATATTTTGTTTGATCTGGCTCTTCTACTCTTTCTAATAAAATAAATCCAGCAAAACTACCTCGGTATAGAACTTTATAGAAAAAACCTTGCTTATTTTCAATAAAATTTCTTCCAATATCATTAGAAAGCTTCTCAGATACCCTTTTAGATAATTCTCTAAGTAAATTTTCTCGCGAACATTCTTCTATTTCATCGTTATTGAAAAGATCGTCAAAACTATAAAAAGAAGTTGCATGATCTGTAATAAATTTAGCAAGGGCATTATCTATAATTATTTCATCAGTTGAAATTAAAGTAACATCTGTCATTTTTAAAACTCAATACTATTATTTGCTGAACTCTATGAGATTTTAATCAAGTCAAAATCTCATAGAGAATGTTATGAAAATTTGAATGCAATATTATCAAAGGTTTAAAAAAAGCGTCTTGATTCATTTATTGATAATACTTATACAAAACCAAAGGCATATTTCTTTAATCAAAATATGCCCTTGTTCCACTATTAATTAACGCTCATCTAGCGGCACAAATACTTGGTCATCTGGGCCTGTATAGTTGGCAGAAGGACGGATGATTTTGCCATCGGCACGTTGCTCAAGTACGTGCGCTGACCAACCTGCAGTACGCGCAATCACAAATAATGGGGTAAACATGGCAGTGGGTACGCCCATTTTGTGGTAGCTGACCGCTGAGAACCAGTCAAGATTTGGGAACATTTTTTTGTTGTCCCACATCACGCTTTCTAGGCGTTCTGCCACATCAAATAGGGTCATGTCGCCCGTTTCTTTGGATAAGTTGCGCGCCACTTCTTTGATGACCACGTTGCGTGGGTCGCTCACGGTGTACACAGGGTGACCAAAGCCAATGATAACTTCTTTTTTCTCAAGACGTTCAAGGATGTCTTTTTCCGCGTCGTCGGCATTGCGATAGCGTTTTTGGATGTCATACGCCACTTCATTGGCGCCGCCATGTTTTGGACCTTTTAACGCACCGATTGCGCCGCTAATGGCGGAATACATATCCGAGCCAGTGCCCGTAATCACGCGGCTGGTAAAGGTTGATGCATTGAACTCATGCTCAGCGTACAGAATAAGCGAGATGTGCATGGCTTTGATATGCGATTCACTGGGTGCTTCACCTTGTAGTAGCTCAAGGAAGTGACCGCCAATGCTGTCTTGGTCGCTCTCAAGACTGATGACTTTGCCATTGTGGCTATAGTGGTACCAATACAACAGCATTGAGCCTAATGAGGCGATAAGCTTGTCGGCGATATCACGGGCTTCTGAGGTAGGTTGGCTTTCACGCTCAGGCAAGGTGCAGCCCAGTGCCGATACGCCGGTACGCATCACATCCATCGGGTGGGCGTGGGCAGGCAAGGCTTCTAACACCGCCAGTACATTGACCGGTAAGTTACGCAGGGTTTTGAGTTTTTTCTTGTACGCCGCTAGCTCATGACGGTTTGGCAAATGACCATGAATCAGTAGGTGCGCTACCTCTTCAAACTCGCTGTCTTTTGCCAAATCCAAAATATCATAGCCACGATAGCTTAAGTCATTGCCTGTACGACCTACGGTACATAGGGCAGTGTTACCGGCGGGTACCCCTGATAGGGCAACACTTTTTTTGGGTTTTGGCTTATTGTCAGTCGCATCTGTCACTGGGGTGTCTTTTGACATGGTAAAACTCCTTTTTAGCTTTATTCAGTGTTTGGCATTAAGTGTTTGGCATAGTTCGCCAATTATTTTTTTGATTTAAATAAGGCGTCAAGTTTTTGCTCGTATGAGTGGTAGTTTAAGAAATCATACAATTCCATGCGGGTTTGCATGGTGTCGACCACGGAAGTTTGTACGCCTTCATCTTTTAACGCTTGGTAGACATTGAGGGCGGCTTTGTTCATCGCACGAAACGCGGATAATGGATAAAGTACCATGTCAACACCCACGTCAAACAGCTCTTTGGTACTGTAAAGGTCGGTTTGCCCAAACTCAGTCATATTGGCAAGCACGGGAATGTCTAACACGTCGGTAAATTTGCGGTACATGGCGATATCGGTCAATGCTTCGGCAAAAATCATGTCCGCGCCTGCTTCTTGGAACGCCACCGCACGTTCAACCGCAGCATCCAAACCTTCCACTGACAGCGCATCGGTTCGTGCCATCACCACAAAATCTGGGTCAACTTTGGCATCCAGCGCAGCTTTTAGGCGGTCAACCATTTCAGCAGTTGAGACGATTTCTTTGTTCGGGCGATGACCACAGCGTTTTTGCGCCACTTGGTCTTCGATATGGACCGCGGCAACGCCTGCTTTTTCCATTTGTTTGATGGTTTGGGCGATGTTAAATGCGCCGCCCCAGCCCGTGTCGATGTCAACCAATAATGGCGTGTCAACCGCATTGGTGATACGGGTGGCATCGGTCAATACATCGTTAAGGCTCGTCATACCAAGGTCAGGCAAACCAAATGAGGCATTGGCAACACCGCCACCTGAGAGATAAATCGCTTTATGACCGACTTGGCTTGCCATCATGGCAGTGTAGGCATTGATAGTGCCAACGATTTGAAGGGGACGACCTTCGGCTTTTTCAGACTCGATGGCGTCACGGAATTTGCGACCTGCAGAGATAGGTGCCATGTTGCTTCCTTTTTACATGATTGAAGGGGAAAATAGCAAAGTTAGTGTTAATCAGCCCTGCTTTAGGTTTAGGGCAGGTTATTAGCTGCTTTGCCTTAGTATACCCACAAGTATACGCACAAAAAAACTGGCTGTCAGTATGCCATTTTTAAAAAATAAGTTAAGTAAAAATAACAGTATGTTAAAAATGAATAGTAAACTTCTATTTTTACATAATTAGTCGTGCTAACTTTTAAAAGGTGAATATTTTGCGCAAAGTATGAAGCGTTTATTTACATTTATTTACAATAAACAGGCGCCCGTTGCTACATTCTTCTAAAATAAGTTTAACAAACTAGGCATGATATACAGGTTAAAATTTGAGGAATTACTTATGGCACAATCAACGTTACCGAGTCATATCAAACAACTGGTCGATAAAAAAAACTACGTCATCGCCATCAAAACCCACGCACAAGAGCAGGGGATTAGCTTAGACGAGGCAAAACAACAAATTGATGCGTATGAAAATCAAGCGTTAGCAGCAAAAACCCAAACGCCGCCTACAGCCCATCCTGCGCCATCAGTAGAGACTAAAGAGCAAGGCTTTAACACATTGACACAAGGATTAGATAATCATCTCAAACAAGAAAATATCACCCTACCGTTATTGCCAAGATGGGTGAAACGCGTGAGTGTGATTATCTTGGTCATCCTGATAATAGGTTGGTTGTTTTATCGATGGTTTAAATAATTAATTGTTCAAATAATTGCGGGTTTAGATGATAAGCACTGCAATAAAAAAAGCGTATGACGATTCAATACGCTTTTTTAATGAAATGCTCGTGTTGTTGGACTGCAATTAATTGCCGATTTGCATATATTTTTGGAAGTTTTCGGCATAGTCGTCAATATTGTCAGACAACATACGCTCAAAGTTTTTGGTAAAGTGCTCAATGATGTCTTGTTTTTCTTTGGCATAATCAGTGCCTTTGACAAAGCCAGTTGCCGCTGTCCATGCGCTAAAACGCGCGACCGCATACAGCATGGAGGCATTGATTTTACCTGCGTGTATATCATCGGTGCGAAGGGTATTGGCAAGCTGGATAAACTCATCAGCACGCTCATAAAACGCGTTCATTTCTTCGGTGATTTGGTTGGTGTTTTCGCTCATAACTTTTCTCTACAATTTTCTACCATCAATTAAACGTTAAAAAGGTACGTAAAACGCACCCTACAAATCTTGTACTTCGTCAATAAAATTATAAACCCGCGTCTGCTCTAAGTAGTGCTGCGCGGTCAGTACGCTCCCAAGTAAAAGCGGTTTCAGTACCTTGGCGACCAAAGTGACCATAGCTCGCCGTTTGCTCATACATGGGCTGGAGTAGGTTAAGCATACGCGTGATACCATACGGACGTAAATCAAAATGCTGGCGAATAAAATCGACAATCTTGTCATCGCTGATTTTACCCGTGCCAAAAGTGTTGACAGAAATAGATGTTGGCTCTGCCACCCCAATGGCATAACTTACTTGAATTTCACAGCGTTCCGCCAGTCCTGCCGCTACGATATTTTTGGCAACATAACGCCCTGCGTAGGCTGCACTGCGGTCAACTTTTGATGGGTCTTTGCCTGAGAACGCACCGCCGCCGTGACGCGCCATACCGCCATACGTGTCTACGATAATTTTACGACCGGTCAAACCTGCATCCCCCACAGGACCACCAATCACAAATAACCCAGTTGGGTTGATATGATACTTCGTGTCTTTGTGCAGCATCGCGGCTGGAATGACAGGCTTGATGATTTCTTCCATCACCGCTTCATGCAAGTCTTTTTGCGAGATACTTGGATCGTGTTGGGTTGATAGTACCAACGCATCAATAAACGCAGGTTTGTCGCCATCATAGCGTACGGTGACTTGCGCTTTGGCATCGGGACGCAGCCACGCTAATGTGCCGTCTTTACGCAATTGCGCTTGCTTTTCCATCAAACGATGGGAAAACTGAATGGGGGCAGGCATCAACACATCCGTCTCATGGGTGGCATAACCAAACATCAAACCTTGGTCACCGGCACCTTGCTCTTCAGGGCGTGAGCGGTCAACGCCTTGGGCGATTTCGGGAGATTGTTTGCCAAGCATATTGATAACCGCGCAGGTGGCGCCATCAAAGCCCAATTCTGAGCTGTTATAGCCGACGCGCAGGACGGTATCACGCACGATTTTTTCAAAATCAACATTGGCGGTGGTAGAGATTTCACCCGCCAGCACCACGCCGCCTGTTTTGGTCAAGGTTTCGCATGCCACACGCGCATGAATGTCTTGCTCAAGGATGGCGTCAAGGATAGCATCAGAGATTTGGTCAGCGAGTTTATCTGGGTGACCTTCGCTGACAGATTCAGAGGTAAATAGTTGATATTCACGCATTTAATTTTCTCATTACATTAAGGGTGATAGAAAATTAATCGCTTTGCAAACCTATCTCTATTTTACATTTTAAAACGAGAACAAAGCAAAAATAGAAAGTCACGGACTGCGATACAGCACGAGCAAGTTTGCAAAATGATTAACGAAAAAATGATTAATATGACTAATAGCAAAATGACTCATACAAGTCATTGCCGCTACAGTGGAAAAAGTCAGGGGATATTATAAGGGATTTTGCCAAATTAACCTAATGCTTTTAAATGCCTAACTGCAATAGGCTAATGGGGTAATTTGAACAAGTTTGATGATGGCTGGTTTGTTAATGGGTGGTCTTTTTCGATACAACCAGTTATTGATACAATATTTCGCGTTATTTTGCTTTAACTTCTCACCCATTAACCCCATTATTTAGCCATCTTTGACTACGATAAAGACAATAAAATGCGACCACCTCAATCTTCCCGCTCCGAACGTGAACTTAGCCAACTTGCCCGCCAAATTCAAGATGATGCCCAAATCACCGGTGTCAATGCCAGTGGTACCCAAATCTCAAGTAAACCTTTTGAGATGGTGACCGAATTTGAACCCTCAGGCGACCAACCACAAGCGATTGCCAAATTGGTTGATGGCATTGAGCGCGGCATGCACGGTCAGCTGCTCTTAGGGGTGACAGGCTCAGGTAAAACCTACACCATGGCAAAAGTGATTTCCCAATGCCAGCGTCCCACCATTATCATGGCACATAACAAAACCCTTGCCGCCCAGCTATATGGCGAGTTTAAGGCGTTCTTTCCCCACAATGCTGTGGAGTATTTTGTCAGTTATTACGACTATTATCAGCCTGAGGCGTATGTGCCTGCCAGCGATACCTTTATCGAAAAAGACAGCGCCATTAACGACCATATCGACCAAATGCGACTGTCCGCTACGCGTGCGCTACTGGAACGTCGTGATGCCATTATCATTGCATCGGTATCTTGTATCTATGGTCTAGGCGACCCAGAAAGCTACCTAAAAATGCTTCTCCACATCGTAGTGGGTGACAAAATCGACCGCACTGCCATGCTCAAACGCTTGGTGGAGCTGCAATATACCCGTAACGAGCTTGACTTTGGGCGCGGTACTTACCGCTTGCGTGGCGAAGTGCTGGATATTTACCCAGCTGAGTCTGAACAACTTGCGGTGCGTATCAGTATGTTTGATGATGAAGTGGAAAAAATCACCTGGTTTGACCCGTTGACAGGTAAAAACGTGCGCAGTGTGCCACGCATTACTATCTATCCAAAATCTCACTACGTCACCCCACGAGACAAGCTAGAAAGAGCCAGTGGCACTATCAAAGCCGAGCTTGAACAACGCCTGGAGTATTTTCGAGCGCATGACAAACTGATTGAAGCACAGCGTATCAAAGAACGCACCACTTATGATTTGGAAATGATTCAACAGCTTGGCTACTGTAACGGCATTGAGAACTATTCGCGCCATTTATCGGGACGTCCTGCCGGTGAAGCACCGCCGACGTTGTTTGACTATATTCCGCCTGACGCCTTGTTATTTATTGATGAAAGCCATGTAACCGTACCACAAGTCGGTGCGATGTACAAAGGCGATAGAAGTCGTAAAGAAACCTTGGTCAATTACGGCTTTCGCCTGCCATCTGCGATGGATAACCGCCCGCTGATGTTTGAAGAATGGGAGCGTATTACCCCTGCGACCATTTTTGTGTCGGCGACCCCTGCCCAATACGAGCTTGAGCATAGCGAACAGGTCGTAGAGCAAGTGGTACGTCCGACAGGTCTAGTTGATCCACAGCTTGAGATTCGTCCTGTCTTGACCCAAGTTGATGATGTGCTATCAGAAATCAACATTCGTAAAGCCAAAGATGAGCGAGTGCTGATTACCACGCTCACCAAACGCATGGCAGAAGATTTGACCAGTTATCTAAAAGAATACAACATCAAAGTCGCTTATTTGCACTCGGATATCGACACGGTGGAGCGGATGAAAATCATCCATGAACTGCGTACAGGCGTGCATGATGTGCTGGTCGGTATCAACCTATTGCGTGAGGGTTTGGATATGCCTGAGGTGAGTCTGGTGGCGATTTTTGATGCGGATAAAGAAGGCTTTTTACGTTCGGAGCGTTCGCTTATTCAGACCATCGGTCGTGCCGCGCGCCATGTCAATGGTAAGGCGATTTTGTACGCTGACAGCATTACCCCAAGTATGCAAAAGGCGATTGAAGAAACCGAGCGTCGCCGTGCCAAACAGATGGAGTATAACGAGGAACATGGCATCACGCCGACGTCCGCTCGCCGTCAGATTACCGACAAAATCGACACAGGCGAGGCAGAAGCCCCGAATGATAACCAAGCGATTGCGGTCACCCATGCGTTCCCCGATGTGGATATTTCGATTTTGCGTTCGCCTGATTTGCTTGCCAAAGAGATTGCTCGGCTGGAAAAAGAGATGAAAGCCTTGTCGCGTGATTTGAAATTTGAGGAAGCGGCAAAAGTGCGGGATAAGGTGGTGAGTTTAAGGGAATTTGTGTTGCAATAATTATTTAAAAAATTTTATTCGACTATCAACAAGGGGTACTAAATGGTAAAAAATGCTGATATTTTAAAGAGTAAAAATGAAGTTTTGAAATTTAAAGTTGATGAAGATAGTCCTTTTAAAAGAAATGATGTAGTACACATAATTCAAGAATATTCTTTACCAAAATTTGATGAAGTAAGGTGCAGTTTTCTAAACGAAAATAAGACTAAAAAATGCAACACTCTACATCAAAATGGCTTTATTGTGCAGAAAATAAATGGAGATTACGCACTACTTGGTAATGAATGCAGTAAGTATTTTGGTGAAGATGAAGAAATAAAACGCCAAATTTCTCAGATAAGAAATGAAAGAAATCGAAAAAAAAAGTTTGGCGTTTTATTGGAATATGCTAGTCATCAATTAGAATTAAAATCAAAAATAGAGTTAATTCGAAGTGAATTAAACAATTGGTTAGAAAAGTTAGAAGTAGTTTTTAATGGCAATACACCCGAATTTAATACGGTTATTTCAAACGGGATAAAACAAGGGCAAATAACGGTTTCATTAAAATGTATAAGATATGAAAGAAATAAATTTGGAGATTTAACCAATAAAATAGAATTTTCATCAAATATTGAAATAGGAAAAATAGTTGCATTATCTACACTTAATCAAGAATTAATAAAATCCTTAAGAGCAAGAGTAGCTATTGCTTTGAAAGCATTAGATGAGGTTGTTGAAATTCTAGATAAAAATCATAACACAGTTGATAGTAAAGTTATAATACGACTTTCTCAAAACTTAAATGATATTAAATTCATACAAATGGACTTTGAGAAATTTCTAATGAATCGAAAAGTTTTTTTAGAGAATAATTTTATAATAGCTACTATGCTTTTCAGCGGTAACCAATCTAAGAAATGTGTTTTGGAATTTGCAAATTATTTCGGTATAAACTTGGATATCGATACTCAGAAATTTAAAAGAGAATTAGTTAATACTTTGAAGTTACAACATAAAGTTGATGCTATACATGAACTTAAGTAAAAATTTTCTTAGATTTATTATTTATTAAGCTTTATAAACTTTTAAAAAATTCATCAAATATTGAGAGAAAAAATGACCGACGTCACACAGACCAACCAAACCGAACACCCACAATTATTAAACACCCAAATGCCCGATGTGCCTGCTAATACACCAACACCCGACCCAAGCCAACCGCAAAAAATCTACCTTAAAGACTACACGCCGCCGGTCTTTAGTGTCAATCACATTGACTTAAAAATTGAGTTGTTTGACGGCGCTGATAAAAAGCATGCAACCGTCACCGCCAATCTTGACATGACAAGAAACACGGCAGGCGATTTGGTACTCTTTGGACGAGAATTACAACTTGAATCAATTACCTTAAACGGCAAAACTTTAAGCGAAAGCGACTACCAACTAGACCAAGAAAGCCTAACGATTGTTAACGCGCCAGACACTTGTCAGATTACCACTGTGGTCACCATCGTGCCGCAAACCAATACCAGTCTTGAAGGTTTATACCAAGCAGGGGAAGGGGCGGACAAAATGTTCTGTACCCAGTGTGAGCCAGAAGGGTTTCGTAAAATTACCTTTTATCCAGACCGTCCCGATGTGCTTGCTACCTTTACCACACGCATTGAAGCGGATAAAACTTACCCAACGCTGCTTGCCAATGGTAATTTAATTGACCAAGGCGAGCTTGCGGGCGACCGTCATTTTGCGGTGTGGCAAGACCCCACCAAAAAACCGAGTTATCTATTCGCTTGCGTGATGGCAGATTTGGACGTATTGACCGATCAGTATGTCACCAGTGAAGGGCGTGAGGTGCTGCTTGAATTATACGCCAAGCATGAAAACATCGAGCAGTGCCATGTCGGCATGCAAGCGTTAAAAGACTCAATGAAATGGGACGAAGACAACTACGGACGGGCGTATGACCTTGATCGCTATATGATTGTGGCGGTTAGCCAGTTTAATATGGGCGCGATGGAAAACAAAGGATTAAACATCTTTAACACCGCTTGCGTACTATCTAGCCCAGAGACCACCACCGATCGCCGTAATTTTAATGTCAAAGCGGTGATTGCCCATGAATACTTCCATAACTGGACGGGCAACCGTATCACCTGCCGTGACTGGTTTCAGCTGTGTCTAAAAGAAGGCTTTACCGTATTTCGGGACCAGTCTTTTTCCGAAAGTCTGCATTCTGCTGCGGTACAGCGGATTGATGATGTGGCAACATTGCGAGCGGCGCAGTTTCCTGAAGATGCCAGCCCATTGGCGCACCCGCCACGCCCTGACCATTTTGTTGAGATTAACAATTTCTATACCGCCACAGTGTACGAGAAAGGCGCAGAAATCGTGCGCATGATTGCCAATACGCTTGGCAAAGAAAAATTCCGCCAAGGCACGGACGAATATTTTCGCCGTTATGACGGGCAAGCGGTCACGGTAGAAGACTTGTTATCTGCACTGAGCGTTGCAGACCCAAGTATTGAAACATTTATTGATTGGTATACCCAGCCAGGCACGCCGACGTTATCAGGGTATTTTGAAAAAACAGCTGACAAGCTTATCTTGACGCTAAGCCAACACACGCGCCAAGTGGCAGGCTATCCTGCACCAAAAGCCTTGCCGATTCCTGTTAAAATGGCGATTTTTAACCGTGCCACGGGTGAGTTGGCGAAAGAAGACTTGGTATTGTTAAAAGATGATAGCCAGAGCTTTGAATTTGATGGGTTATTTGCTAAGGCAGATTTTGACCCTGTGGTGTCATTGCTTCGTGATTTTTCCGCGCCTGTTCAGCTCAATTTTGAGTATAGCAATGATGATTTGGCGTTTTTGATGCAGTATGAGACCAATGGCTTTAACCGTTGGCAAGCGGCACAGTTGTTGGTCAATCGTATTTTATTACAAAATGCCGATACCGATGCCTATATCACAGCATTAAAAGCCAGTCTGCCAGCGCTATCAGAAACCGATCCCATGCTAGCGGCGCGGTTACTAGATATGCCAAGCGAGCGAGAGCTGGGCAGTGCGATTCAGACCGACTATGACCCTAGCCAAGTTCGTGCCCGTCATCAAGCAGTCAAAAAAGCCGTGGCGGTAGAGCTTAAAGACATTTGGCAAAGTGCGTATGCCAAACTGCCGATTACCGCGTATGAAGATACAGCCGAAGCCATGGGCGTGCGGGCATGGCGAAATGTGGTGCTGGATATGGCGTTATTGGCAGGCGTGAATGATGCCAAACACTGGGCGATTACCCAGTACCAACAAGCGTCTTGTATGACTGAGCGTTTAGGCGCGTTAAATGCGGCAGTGGAGCATGGTTTGCCCCAAAAAGCCGAATGGCTTGCCGATTTTTACCAACGCTTTCATCATGATGCATTGGTGATGGATTTATGGTTTGGTGTCCAAGCCAATGACAGTCAGGCGAGCGTTGCCGATATTTTTGCGTTAACCTCACATCAAGACTTTGACATCAATACCCCAAACCGGGTGCGTGCGGTGCTCGGCGGATTGCTTGCGCAGCCTACCAAAATTTGGACACAGCAGGGCGTTGAGCAGTATTTGAGCATGATGCAAGATTTGGATAAACGTAACCCACTGTTGGCGTCGCGTTTGATTCAAGGTTTATCAAATTGGAATGCCTTGGTAGCAGACAAAAAGTCAATGGTTAAACAGGCTTTGATATTAAGCCAAGCTAATATGTCGTCCAAAAATGTGAAGGAAACCTTGCAAAGTATGCTCAATAATCTTTAAAATGCAAGCTTAAACGCTGACAAGCCGTGTCAATAAAACCAAGGGGTAACGCAAAATGTCACAATCTGACCGACAGCAGATTATATTTTGCTTTATCCTAGCAAGTACCGCGCTTGCGGTGGCAATGGGAATCGGGCGATTTGCTTTTACCCCGATTTTGCCTTTGATGATACAAGAAGGCAAGGTGCATCTTGCGCAAACGGCGTGGTTATCAAGTAGCAACTATATTGGCTATTTGGTCGGGGCGCTGTCACTGCTTAAAAGTAAGCGGCACCCGCTTTTTGTCGTGTTAGGTCTTACCTTAGTCACGCTTACCACTTGGCTGGCTTCGCTAAGCAGCTTTGCTTGGTTACTGGTGCTACGCTTTTTGGCGGGCGTGGCAAGTGCTTGGGTGCTGGTATCTATCAGTGCGTTTGCAATCAATTGGTTGAAATCAAGACAGGTAGCCAGCAGCGGCTTGATTTATACGGGTGTCGGTATCGGTATCACCCTTACAGGATTGATTTGTAGCTATTTTATTTTTCAATCAGCGACGGCGACTATCGCGGCTCAGTCATCATTGAGTCCATTATCGAGTCGATTATGGCAGTATCTAGGCGTGATTGCGCTGCTCGCCACCCTGCTTGTCACCTTTCTGCTGGCGAAAATCAACTCGCAGTTTGCCACAACAGCCGCTGCCAAAGCCAACCCTAGCAAAGCTGCTCATACCAAACCTACCCATACTAATCCTACCTCTTCTAGCATACAGCCACCTGCCAAGCTAAAATTAGCGAATGTATTAACCGCCTACGGCTTATTTGGGTTTGGCTATATTTTACCTGCGACTTTTTTGCCACAAATCGCCAAGCAATGGTTATCGGGGCAAAGTTATTTGCTGATTTGGCCATTTTTTGGGTTGGCGGCGGCTCTGTCGGTGGTGTTGTCGCAGCGGTTACAACGCCGTTTTGACAATGTTTCTTTGCTCGGCGTTTGGCGAGTGTCACAAATCATCATGGCGGTTGGTACGTTATTGCCTGCGCTTTGGCAGTCGTTGGCAGGTTTGATGTTGTCAGCGCTGATGGTGGGCGGCACCTTTATGGTGGTGACGATGGCAGGGCTGCAAGTGGCAGCAAGCCAAGTTACGCACTACCCTAAATACAACTTAAGTGCGCTGATGACCGCAAGTTTTGCCTTTGGGCAGCTTATCGGACCCTTAACCGCGCTAGTTGCAACAGGCAAAAATATTTGGCTTGCGTTGTTGCCCGTCTCTGCCATCGTTTTGCTTATTGGGGTGGCGCTACTTTGGCGACCATATCAACATCAACAATCATTAAATCATGTTTAAATCACTTTTAACGGGGCAACCATGAATAACCAAGCTACGAGTAATCAAACTGTGAGCAATCAAACCATTGAACTTTTACAAAATCATCGGGTGTATCGGGAATTTGACAGTAGCGCCACTGTGCCAGATTCGCAATTAAACGACATCATCAAATGCGCCCAGCAAGCGCCCAGTTGGCAAAATGGACAGCACTACAGCATTATCAACATCAGTGATAAAGCCTTACGTCAAAAAATTGTCGATTTGCAACCGCGCAACCCACAGATAGCCCAATGTAGTGTATTTTTGGTATTTGTGATGGATGGCTATCGCTCCTATTTGAGCAGTCAAGCGTATGACGGCAGCTTTGAGGGGTTTAAGGATAGTGATACATTGATTACCCTGGCTACCGATACGGCATTGGCGGCGCAAAATGCTACGGTGGCGGCAGAGAGCTTGGGTTATGCTACCTGTCCGATTGGCGGTTTGCGTATGATTGCCAATGACTTAATCAAACTGCTTCAGCTACCAAAATATACCTATCCAATTTTTGGCTTATGTATTGGTAAACCTAGCGTGGAAATGCGCCTAAAACCGCGTTTGCCAAAATCTGCGGTGTATTTTGAAAACCAATACAATACTGAAAACTTGCCGCAAATGCTCGCCGATTACGAGCAAACCATTTTGGCGTTTAATGAAGCGCGTGAGCGTAAGCCATACCGTCAAAAATTTGCCGATTACTACAGTCGACCGTATGTCGCTGCTGCAGAAGATTGGCTCAAAGCGCAGGGTTTTTTGACAAAACAAAAATAACGTGTAAAATTCGCGCAGTTGACAGATGAGAGCAAAATTATGGCAAATTCGCAAAGACAACCAACCCATCAAAATACCGGCAATGATAGCGGCTGGTTCCCAAAATGGCAGCCTTACGATGGGCATTTAGATCATCATCCTGTGCGTATCCACGAGTATTTACCTGCCGATAAAAGTGTGCTACTTGGGCT
Organism: Moraxella sp. CTOTU49097; assembly: GCF_032064105.1. Lineage (NCBI taxonomy): Bacteria > Pseudomonadati > Pseudomonadota > Gammaproteobacteria > Moraxellales > Moraxellaceae > Moraxella > Moraxella sp. CTOTU49097. The sequence goes on from NZ_DAMBOA010000008.1 coordinate 18,420, forward strand.
GCAACATGCGTTTGCGATGTTTGGGGCAACGGTGCTTGCGCCGTTATTGATGGGCTTTGATGCCAACCTTGCGATTTTGATGGCGGGGCTCAGTACGGTGCTGTTTTTCTTTTTAACCGGTGGGCGAGTACCCAGTTATTTAGGGTCAAGTTTTGCGTTTATCGCGCCTGTCATCACGGCAACGGCTTATACAGGGTCAGGCTTTAACGGTAATTTATCCGTGGCGCTCGGTGGTATTTTTGTCTGTGGTATTTTTTATGCCATGGTTGGATTACTGGTGATGAAAACAGGGGTTGGCTGGATTGAGAAACTCATGCCGCCTGTGGTAACCGGTGCGATTGTGATGATTATCGGGCTAAATTTGGCGCCAGTGACGATCAAAGGCGTGTCGGGCAACCAGTTTGATAGTTGGGTTGCGTTGATGACGGTGCTGTGTATCAGTGCGGTCGCTGTGTTTAGCCGCGGTATGCTACGTCGTTTGTTGCTACTGATTGGTTTGGTATTGGCGTATATAGCATATTTTGTGCTCACCAATGTGCTTGGGTATGGCAAGCCAATTGATTTTACCCCAGTTGCCCAAGCAGCTTGGGTTGGATTGCCCAATTTTTATCATCCGACGTTTGATATCAACGCAATAATTTTGATTGCCCCCGTTGCCTTTATTTTAATCGCCGAAAATTTAGGACATATCAAAGCGGTAGAAGCCATGACAGGACAAGCGGTATCGCCTTATATGGGACGGGCGTTTTTCGCCGATGGTCTATGTACAGCGATGTCATCGAGCATGGGCGGTACGGGCGTCACAACCTATGCGGAAAATATCGGCGTGATGGCAGTGACCAAAGTATACTCGACCACGGTTTTTGTGGTGGCAGGCTTGATTGCTGTGCTACTGGGGCTGTCACCAAAATTTGGCGCGATTATCCATACTATCCCAGCGCCATTATTGGGCGGTGCCTCTATCGTGGTGTTTGGGCTTATCACGGTAGCAGGGGTCAAAATTTGGCTCGATAATCACATTGATTTTAGTAAAAATGCTAATTTAATCATTGCTGCGGTGACCGTCATTATGGGGGCTGGGGATTTTAGCTTACATATTGGACAATTTAATTTGGGCGGTATCGGTACAGCGACAGTGGTCGCCATTGTATTAAATTTACTGTTTAGCCGCAGTGAAAAAGCCAAATTGACGGTTTTAAAATAACTTAAAAAACGCGCTACTTTGGGTAGGGCGGCGTTGTTTTATAAACTGTTTGATAAGTTGTTTGCCAAAAAGAATATGTCACCAAAAATGGACGAAAAAGGATGTCGCATGAGCGAAAACAATATAGCAAAACCCAAGGGACTGAGCGCAACCAGTTATTTGTTTGTACCCGCCATCAATATTGAGCGGGTGGAAAAAGCCTTTGCCCGTGGCGCAGATACGGTGATAATTGACTTAGAAGATGCGGTCAGTGATAGTGTCAAAATGCAATCACGTGACAATGTGATCAATTATCTAAGCGGCGCTGATGCCCAGCCTGTTTGGGTGCGTATCAATGCTGCAAGTAGTAACCACCAAGCGGGCGATATTGATTTGCTCAAATCTTTGCCAGCATCTGCAATCAACAACGTGATTGGGGTAGTGCTACCCAAAGTCGAGCACGCTATAGAGATTGACCGTGTCCGTCATGCGCTCGCCAAACCCATGATTGCCTTGATTGAGACACCCAAAGGCATGGCAAATATACCCGACATCGCCGCTGCGGCAGGATTGACTGCGCTCAGTTTTGGCTTTTTGGATATCTGTGAAAAATTGGGCGTGCGCGCAGACAGCGAGGCAGGTCAGATGGTTGCCAACCAAATCCGTTATCAGCTAAGCTTGCATAGTGCTATCAATGCGCTTACCCCACCGATTGAATGCGTATATCCGCCTTTTAATGACGATGACGGATTGACCCAGCGCGTTAATTGGTGGCGCGATTTGGGTTTTTCAGGGATGCTATGTATTCATCCCAACCAAGTCGCCATTGTCAATGCACTGGCTAGACCCAGCCAAGCACAGCTTGCCTTTGCCAAAAAAGTGGTTGACCATTATGCACAGACAGGGCTTGCGGCATTTGCCATGGATGGACAGATGGTCGATACGCCGGTGATTGTGCAAGCGCAAAAACTGATTGAAAAATACCAACCCTAAAGCTAATCAAACCCTAACCCAACTTATAACAACACAAACCATAACAAGGCAAACCATAACAGGGAAAATCATGACAACGCATAGTGAGCATAGTGACAGTAAACCCACCCTAGAGACGATACTCAATCATCGCTCGATTCGCAAATTCACCAACCAGCCAATAGATGCAGCAACGTTTGAGCAGCTTATCGAAGCGGGGATGGCAGGCTCATCATCGGGATTTTTGCAGTCGGCAAGCATTATTCGGGTGACAGATGCAACGCAGCGCTATGACATCCGCCGTATTTGTGCCGATGCCCAGCAAGCCAAAGACGGGGAAAAATACGGTCATCCCTATGTGGAGCACTGTGCCGAGCTACTAATTTTTTGTATGGACAACCACCGCCATCAAACCCTTGTACCCAACGCGCAAATTGATTGGACTGAAGTCACCATTGTTGGGGCGGTTGATGCAGCCATTATGGCGCAAAATCTGCTACTAGCGGCTGAGAGTATGGGATTGGGTGGTGTGTATTTGGGCAGTATCCGCAATGACATCAGACGTATGGGCGACATACTCAAACTGCCACAAGGCGTGGTGCCGCTATTTGGCATGGCATTGGGTTATCCTGACCAAAACCCTGCCATGCGTCCACGTTTGCCAAAGGCATTGGTTGTTTCCACCAACCAATATGAACCCGCTAACAAATCCGAATTAGAGCAGTATAACCAAACCGTTGCAGAATATTATGCGGCGCGTGGTCAAGCAGGGTCAGATTGGGTGCAAACCATTGAAAGTTATTTGGATAAACCTGTCCGTCCCGAGGTGCTGCCTTATCTTAACCAACAGGGCTATGCCAAAAAATAACCCAAAGTTTAATCAACAAATTTATGTAAAAAAATTTATGTAAAAAAAGGACGCTTAGGCGTCCTTTTTGATGAGCGAACAAGTCCTATTTTAATAAATTTTTCAAGTTTTTGGCTTGCTGAGCTGCATTGCCCGTGTAAGTAGCAGGGGTCAAATCAGCCAAACGTTGACGCTCATCTTCTGGCACGGCTGTCAGTTCATCACCATTGACGAAGTTGACCATCATCTCACGAGTCATGGCTTGACCGCGGGTCAAGGCTTTTAGTTTCTCATAAGGTTTTTCAACATTGTAGCGACGCATCACGGTTTGGATTGGCTCTGCCAATACTTCTTGTGCAAGCTCCAAGTCTTCATTGAGACGATTGGCATTAAGCTCTAATTTGCCAATACCTTTTAAGCAAGCGTCAAAGGCAATCAGACTATGGGCAAAACCCACTCCCATATTGCGAAGGACCGTTGAGTCGGTCAAGTCGCGCTGCATACGAGAAATCGGCAGTTTTTCGCCCAAATGCGCGAGCATGGCATTGGCAATACCCAGATTACCTTCTGAGTTTTCAAAGTCAATTGGGTTGACTTTATGTGGCATGGTGGATGAGCCCACTTCGCCATCTTTGAGTTTTTGTTTGAAATAACCCAAGGAGATATACGTCCATACATCGCGGTTAAAATCAATCAAAATGGTATTGTAACGGCGCAGCGCGTCAAACAATTCGGCGATATAGTCATGTGGCTCAATTTGGGTGGTATAGGGATTAAAGGTCAACCCAAGGCTGGTGACAAAGTTTTCGGCATTTTTTGCCCAGTCAATATGTGGGTAGGCTGACAGGTGCGCGTTGTAGTTGCCCACCGCACCATTGATTTTACCTAGCAATTCTACGTTATTAAATTGCTTGAGCTGGCGATGCAGACGGTATGCCACGTTTGCCATTTCTTTACCCAAAGTCGTTGGGCTTGCGGTTTGCCCATGCGTGCGTGACAGCATGGGTTGGTCGGCATGGGTTTCGGCGAGGGCTGCAATCTCATCAATGATTTTTTGCATCGTTTGCGCCAGTACGTCGCGACCGGATTTTAGCATCAACGCATGTGATAAGTTATTGATGTCTTCAGAGGTACAGGCAAAATGGATAAATTCACCCGCGTCTTTTAGCGCATCGATATCGGCAATTTTTTCTTTTAAAAAGTATTCAACGGCTTTGACATCATGGTTGGTGGTGCGTTCGATGTCTTTGATACGCATCGCGTCTGCTTCGCTAAAATTGGCTACAATCGCGTCCAAGCGCTCATTGGTCGCTGCCGAAAAAGGCTGAATTTCATGAATATCTGCATGATTGGCAAGGGTCTGCAACCAGCGCACTTCAACCGTCACACGGGCATGAATCAAGCCAAATTCTGACAGGTAAGGACGTAAACTATCCACTTTACTGGCATAGCGACCATCAATAGGTGAAAGAGCGGTCAAAGTATTCATCAAATAATCCTAATCGGTTAAATAAAGGGTTAACGTAAAAGTGCCTGCATTATAGCAAACTATCACAACGTGGACTACCGCTAGCGTTGCTTGGCAAACAGCACAAGCCCAATAATCACCAACGCAATCCCCACAAAACTTAAGCCTGATGGCATGGGCGTATGCAGCAGCAACATACCGCCTAACAACGCAAAAATAATTTCACTGCCTTGTGTGGCATCAACGGCGGCCAGTTGTTGTGGCTGTTTGGCAAGACTACGGGCATGTAAAAAAGTGGTCGTACCGAGCACACCTGCCATCAAGGCAACCAAAAAACTAATGGTCATTTGTGAGACACTGGGCGCGGGCGGTTGTACTATGACGCCTAATAGCAACCACATCGGCAATGACCCTAGCGACATCAGCCAGACTTTATGCAAAGGATTTGATAGCAGTGGGGAAGTCACTTGCGGCACTTTTTGTAGCAATTTGCTCGTTGCCAATTCGCTCGTTTCATTGCTCGTTGCCAATTTACTCGTTGCCTTGCTTGTTGCATGGGTATGATGGGTAGAGTCCCCTTTGGGTTGTCCTGCTTGCCAAATTAATTGATTACCTAAGGGAAAACAAAAACTTGCAATAAAGGCAGGCAGCGCACCAAATAGCAACAAAGCATGCCAATCAGTGCCTTGGCTCGTGCTATGCCTTAACCCTTCACCCACATTGGCAAGTACCACACCGATAAATACAATCACCGAATAGACAATGACCTTTTTTTGAAATGATTGCCCAAAAAAACTCAGCACCACCAAGCTTGCTACGACAGTGAATAAATAGGTCGCGGCAATCACCCACCCTTCCGCATAATCCGCCGCAAACGCTAGGAGTCCATACGTGCCCAGTCCAATGCCGCCCGTCACACACCAAAACTGCCAATGACTGACAAATAGTTTACATAGTTCTAGTAGCTTGGACGGATTGAGTTTGTTTTGCAGTAAAATAAAAACCGATAACAACAGCCACATAAAAAAACAGCGAAAACTTGCTGACCAAAACCAATGTCCGCCTTGTACACTCATCAATTGATACAGTACAAACGACGTGCTAAAAAAAGCCGACGCAATCAGCCCCCAAACAATCATTTTTCCCATCGGCTTGATATTTCCCTAAGTTGTGTTCTAACGATTTGGCAGCGGCTAGTTGACAGCGGCTATTTGCCTTTGGCATCTGCCCAAATGATTTTATGCAGTTGCAGTTGAAAACGCACTGGCAGCGCATCGGCAAGTATCCATTCTGCCAAGTCAGTGGCAAGGGTAGGTACATTGGCTTGACGTTCTTCCACATTAAACATCGGAGAAAACCATACCGTTGCGACTTTTTTATCCAGTTGGTAGTCTGCGAGGATTTGTTTTGACCAGTCATAATCGTCGCGATTCATAATGACAAATTTGATTTGGTCATGGGCAGTTAAGTAGGGAAGGTTTTGCCACAGATTTTTATCGGCTTCTTGAGAGCTTGGGGTTTTGATATCCATGACCTTAGATACCGCCGTTGGCACCTCTGCCACGGACAGCGCGCCCGAAGTTTCAAGCGAAATCTCGTAGCCATGCGCCAGTAGCAAATTCATCAAAGCGATTGCATTGGGCTGGGCTAAAGGTTCGCCACCTGTCAAACAAATACGCTGGCACGGAAAACTCTGACATACTGCCAAAATCCCTGCCAAACTCATGCGCTCGCCGCCGACAAAGGCATATTCGGTATCACAATACACGCAGCGCAGCGGGCAGCCCGTCAAGCGAATAAAAATCGTCGGCAATCCTGCGGTCAAGGCTTCACCTTGCAGCGAATAAAAAATCTCAGTGACTTTAAGTCCTGCTTCGGGGTCAGTGGTGGGAATGTCGATACGTCTTAAAGAATGGTTCACAATTATTACCTAAATCAACCGTAAAAATATCGCACTATTGCATATTTTATACAAAGGCATATTTTATACAAAGCTGACCATTTAGGGAAAATAAAATGTTATATCACGATTAAAAACTGGGTGCTAGCCCCTTGTTCCCCTTGTAAAATTGCTGTTAATTTGCATCTTATGAAAAAGTAAGGGCCAGAGCATATAAATGACACGACAAATAATAGGAAACCATTATGAAACAACTGATGACCGCTGCATTGATAGCAGGTTTGACCATCACCAGTACTGCAAGCATGGCAGCGGCGGATAAACCTGCTAAAGCTGTGGCAGTAAAATTTAAAGCAGGCGCGTCAGGTGCCACCTACCATGGTAAAATCAAAGGCTATGGCTATGACCAATACAGTTTTTATGCCAAAAAAGGTCAAAGGTTAAAAGCGGTCACCACAGGCAATGTTGAAACTTATTTATTTAATAACAGTTTATTACCCGACTCGGTAAATTTGGGGGAGTATTCAAGTCACTTGGATAGTCATGGTGATTATATCTTGCCTTATACAGGCACTTACCAAGTCAGAGTGCTCCAAACTCGTAACGCTGCGCGCAAAGGTAAAACACCCAACTATACGCTGCAGCTGACAATTCGCCAATAGTTTAATCAATAGCTTTATTAATAAAGCCTAATAAGGGCGCCTGTGGGATAGATTACTAGAATTGTCTGCGCCCATGATTAAGGTAATTTCCAATCAGCCTCCATTGCTCAGAGCTTAAATGGCTTAAAGCTAAAATGGGGGCTTTTTTTATATGAGTTTTATACGGGCTTTTTTGCTAAAAACTGGCAACAGTCAGTCACGAGGCAGGGGTAATTAAGTTAAGCTCGGTGAGTATCTCTAGCGCTGCCCGAAACGCTTCTTGTGCCGCTGGCGCACCGCAGTAAGGTAGACTATGCAGTAGCACTTCTTGAATTTCTGCCACGCTTGCACCGTTATTAATCGCCCCGCGAATATGCCCTTTTAGTTCTGTTGGGGATTTTTGCGCGATTAAAAAGGCGAGGGTGACCAGCGAGCGGGTTTTACGATCAAGTACGTCGTCGCGTTGCCATGTTGAACCCCAGGCGTGTTCATTGATCCAGTCTTGCAGTGGCGCAGTAAATTCGGTGACTTGTGACATGGCACGCTCCACATGCGCTTCGCCCATGACTTGTTTGCGTACCGCAATGCCGTTGTCATAGATGGTGTTTTGTTGTGACGACATACTGTTTCCTTTAATAAAGGCTATAAAGATAAGCGCTATAAAATTTGCTGAAAGGTATAAAAAAAGCAAACCATGGCTGATTTGCTTTAAATAATTTACTGTTATCTTGACTAAAAATCTAGTCCATTCTGAGCAAGTCATTGATAGAGGTTTTAGAGCGGGTTTGCGCGTCTACTTTTTTTACGATTACCGCACAGTACAAGCTATGCGAGCCGTCTTTACTTGGCAAACTGCCTGACACGACCACTGACCCTGCAGGAATACGGCCGTAACTGATTTCGCCTGTTTCGCGGTCTAGAATTTTGGTTGATTGACCGATATACACGCCCATCGAAATCACCGAGCCTTCCTCAACAATCACACCTTCAACGATTTCTGAGCGCGCACCGATAAAGCAGTTGTCTTCAATGATGGTTGGATTGGCTTGTAGCGGCTCAAGAACACCGCCAATGCCGACACCGCCTGATAGATGCACGTTTTTACCGATTTGGGCGCATGACCCCACCGTGGCCCACGTATCGACCATCGTGCCTTCATCGACATAGGCGCCGATATTGACGTAAGATGGCATCAAGATAGCGCCTTTGGCAATGTATGAGCCTTTACGCGCGACGGCAGGTGGCACCACGCGCACGCCCGCTTTGGCAAATTGTTCATCGCCCCAATCTGAAAATTTGGTTTCGACTTTATCAAAGAACTGCAGGTCACGACCGCCATTCATGATGCGGTTGTCGTTCAGACGAAAGGATAATAATACCGCTTTTTTGACCCATTGGTTGACGATCCATTCACCGTCTTTTTTTTCTGCGACACGCAAGGTACCCGCATCGAGCTGAGCGAGCACATCATTAACGGCAGCACGCACATCGTCGGTGGCGTCATTGGGGTTGAAGTTGGCACGGTTTTCAAACGCATCTTCAATAATCTGTTGTAATGACATAATTTTTTCCTACAATCCAAAAAAAGGTAGGTCATTGTCGCTAATTTTATTTTGTTTGGCAAATATTAATACGTCATTTTGGCAAGTTTTCATGAGTAGATAGCTTTGAGGTGTTGTAAAATCACAGCAGGTATTAAAAGGCATGTGTTAAATAGCTTAAAAAGTATGGGTTAAATAGCCGTCATTAAATGAATCAACGTAGGACCAAAAAACACCATAAATAACCCTGCCAATACCATCGTCAGACTGGCAATCACGCCTTCGCTTTCATGACGCTGACTGGCTCTTGCAGTACCAAAACCATGCGATGCATTACCCAATGCCACGCCGTGGGCAAGATGAAAACGGATTTTTGACCAGGCCAGTACCATATCGCCAATCACCATGCCGACCACCCCAGTAATTAAGGTAAATAGCGACACGAGCGCCGCTGAACCATGAATCTGCTGCGCCAAATCAATGGCAAATGGGGTAGAGATTGACCGTGCCATCAAACTGTAGGTGAGAGTGGCATCAAATTTAAACACGCGAGCAAACACCATGATGCTAGCAATACCCACCAACATACCTACCACAATCGACACCGCAAGCACGGCAGCATAGCGGTAAATCAATTGACGATACTGATAAATCGGTATGGCAAATGCCACGGTGGCAGGGCCTAACAACTCAACAATCCAAGCGGTATCGGCAAAATAGGTTTGGTAAGAAATCCCCAGCACAATCATCAAAACAATCGTTACTGTCGCCACCGTGATGGCAGGATTGAGCCAAAATTTTGGGAAACGGGCATACACCCGCTTTGCTAAAACATACGCCAAGATAGTCCAAAGTAAACAGCCGATAGAGATAATATTCATAGTAAATTACGATTGGTATGATTAATGATTAATGATTAATGATTTTTGATTAGTGATGTGCATGGTGCGTGCGGCGATACAACGCGCGCTTAACACGATTGCCTAGCATAAAAGTGAGGGCAGAGCTCAGCATCACCAGTGCCGTACTCACGACAATGGTAATCATCAGCTGCCAACCTTGAGCAAAAAATAACTGCTGATATTGGGTAATCGACATCATCAGCGGGATAAATAACAGCACCAACTCGCCCAAGATAAACTTAGCGCCGACATTGACCCAGTTGAGTTTAATGACCCGAGTCAATAGTAATCCCAACATCAAAAACAGCCCCAAGATGCCAGATGACATAGGGAGGTTAAATAACTTTTTGAGGATGTCAGCCGCGCCCCATACCACACCAATGAGGGTGGTTTGCAGTAAAATTTTGACCAGTGGCTGTTGTAACATCAGGTCTATTTTATGGGGTAACAGTTTATGGCGTAGCGGTTTATGGGGCACCAGTTTATGGGGTAATAGCTGCTGAAAAGTCGGAAGATTCATAGCGCGTTTCACGGTAAACAAGTCATCAACAATGAAGATATCTAGTATAAAAAAACCGTTAACAAAAAATATGAATAATATTTTTAAAATTATGCGTAAAATCTATAAGGCTAAAAAACTATAAAGTTATAAAGCTACAAAACAAAGCTATAACGCTATTTTGGGCAGTGCAAAAACATGATGACCTTAAAACAACTTCAATGCTTTATCACTGTGGTAAAAACCGGCGGATTTTCTCATGCTGCCGATACATTGAGTTTGACGCAGCCAACAGTCACCAAAGCCATTTCTAATTTGGAAGATACGCTGGGCGTGGCGCTGTTTGATAAGCAACTGATGAGCCGCAAGCGGGATATTGCGCTGACCGAAATAGGTGCATTGGTATATGAGCAGGCGCAGACGGTGCTGCAACATGTCGGCTACCTTGAGCAGACGGTGACGCAATATCAGCACATGGACCGCGGGCAGCTGCGGCTGGGGTTGTCACCGCTCGGGGGTGAGTTGTTGAGCGATGCGATTTTTGAGTTTTATCAAACCCATCGCCATATTGAGCTGTCGTTGCTAGAAGATGGCGCAGAGTCGTTAAAACAAGCCTTGCTCGATGATACGCTTGATGTGTGTACCTTGATGCAACCGATTGAGGAGGACTTTGATTGTATCCCAGTATGCGATTATCCCATTATGATGGTGGCACACCGACAGCATATGGGCAATACCATCAAACAAGTGACTTTAAAATCTTTAAAAAATGCGTCGTTGATGTTGTTTGCGTCCCATTCGTCATTTACCTCAATGATTGTCGAAGAATGCCAAAAAATCGGCTTTGAACCCAATATCGTTTGCCACACCAACCAATGGCAACTATTGACGACATTGTTGAAAAAAAACATGGGGGTGACGCTACTGCCCAAATATTACACCGATAAGCTCGATGACAAACAGCTGGTTTGCCTGCCGCTCGTCCAGCCCAATTTGACTTGGCAAATGGTGATGGCATGGCGAAGACACCGACCACTGACCCCAGCGATGCAAGCTTGGTTAAACGTAGTACAGCGCCAAGCTAATAATAAAATTTAATGGGAAAGTTTAATAGGAAAGATTAATCGACAGGCTAGAAACATGGTCTATAAACGTTTAATAGACTTGCTTATAGCACCGTGTTACAGCCTTGTGTTACAGCCCCGTGCGTTAGCGCTTTTTGATATATAGAATTTACCAAATGGTGTTAGACACCGCAAAATCACTGCCGTAAAATCATTCAACAATACCTCAAAAAAAAGGGAATACTTATGCTACAACAACCTGATGATCACTACACCGCACCCGCTAATCTTGGCACAGCGGTATATGCCAACAATGCCGATGCTATTGGTAACACGCCGCTGGTGCGTCTTAATCATATCATGCCACAGGGGGTGACCGTGCTTGCCAAAATCGAAAGCCGTAACCCGGCGTTTTCGGTCAAATGCCGAATCGGTGCGGGCATGGTGCAAGCCGCCGAGCAAGCAGGGTTATTAAAGCCAGGTATGCAAATCATCGAGCCGACGAGCGGTAACACGGGGATTGCGCTGGCGTTTGTGGCAGCAGCCAAAGGGTATAAAATCACGCTGACCATGCCCGCCTCGATGAGTATGGAGCGCCGTAAAGTGCTGGCTGCGTTGGGTGCACATTTGGTACTCACTGAGCCTTCGCTAGGTATGAGAGGGGCGGTGGAAGCTGCGCAAGAAATCCATGACAACCATCCTGGCGAATACTTTTTGCCGCAACAGTTTGATAACCCTGCCAACCCAGACACCCATGTCAAAACCACCGCACCTGAGATTTTTAATGCCACAGGTGGTAAGGTCGATGCGCTAGTGGCAGGCGTGGGTACAGGCGGGACGATTTCGGGTATCGCCCGTTATTTTAAACAAATCAAAAATCAGCCGCTTTATACCGTCGCGGTTGAACCTGCGGAATCACCGATTATTACCCAGACGCGTGAAGGTAAACCCATTACCCCAGGTCCGCATAAAATCCAAGGGATTGGCGCCAACTTTATCCCAAAAAATCTTGCGCTTGATTTGCTTGATGAAGTCATCACAGTAACTGGCGATGATGCGATTGCAGGGGCAAGACGGGCGATGACCCAAGAAGGTATTTTATGTGGTATCTCTTGCGGTGCAGCGCTACAGGCGACGTATCAACTAGCAAGCCGCCCTGAGATGCAAGGCAAAACCATTGTGGTTATTTTGCCAGACAGTGGTGAGCGTTATTTAACCAGTGTGCTATTTGATGGTATCTTCACTGGCGAGAACTTTAATTAACAAACTTTCATGAACGATAAAAAAGGGCGTTAGTTAGCCCTTTTTTAATTTATTTCTACTTTATTTCTACTTTATTTTTAATTTAAAATCGCTATAAAAATCATCGGTTGAATACCGCAAACATGGTCATCAATCTATGACCCATAACGAATAACCCACAATAAATAGCCTAAGCGAATTTTCTAATCATTGCCAGTCATTTTTTTCAAGTCGTTTTTATTACCGACTTATTTTTATTGCCAAGCCATTTTTAAGCGTTTTTGCTGACGTAATAAACGCGTCCCTAACAGCAGTGACGCCAATCCCAGCGCCGCAACCAGCGCGATCCAAAATCCCTTAGCCCCCATATCGGTATGGCGCACCAAATAGGTACCCAGCGGAATCGCCACCACCCAATAGCAAAACAAGGTGATAAACATCGGCACTGTGGTATCTTGTATACCGCGCAAAATCCCCGCAAAATTGACCTGCCAGGCATCAAACAACTGATACACGGTGGCAAACCATAACAATAGCGCAGCTTGCTGAATCACTTGGGGATTTTCACTAAAGAAAGTTGGCAGGGTTTGCCGAAAAATGGCAGTTGACAGCATGCTAATCACCGCAAATGATGTGGCTACGGCAATGCCGATGAGCTTGATGCGTTTAAGCTCTCGGTAATCTTTGGCGCCATAGCGATTTGACACCATGATGGTGAGCGCCATCGCGACTGAAAACGGGAACATAAATAACTGCGATGAAATCGTCAACGCTACTTGGTGGCTTGCCACCGCGATTTCACCCAGTGGGCTGATGATAATGGAAGCTAGACTAAACGCGCTCACTTCAAAAAAAATCGACATGCCAATGGGAATACCAATCGATAATTGCTGACGCAACTGAGCAAAATCCATGCCGGCAAAATTGGCAAAAAACCGTTGATTGGCAAAATCTGACTGGGGACTCAAAGTCAAATAGCTTACCAACATCAATAAATTTATCCATAACGCAATCCCAGAGGCAAAACCACAGCCTGCGCCGCCCATAGCAGGAATCAGCATAGTTTCACCGAGGGTGACGCCATGAATAAACGCATAGCTGAGCGGCACATTTAAAATCAAACCAATGAGGCTAATCACCATGACCACGGTAGGATGTTTTAAGCTTTCGGTGTAGCAGCGCAGCGAGGTGTATAGACAGACTGCAGGAAACCCAAAAGAGATACCAAACAAGAATTTTTGCGCGATATGCTGAATATCCTTCGGTACCTTCATCCAATCAAACAAATAATGCAGCTGATTGACCGCCACAAACCCTATCATACCGATGATAAGCGCCAGCCACAGCGATTGTTGGGTGATAAACGGCACTTTTTGTAGTTGCTGTTGACCAATCGCTTCCCCAATCAATGGCGTGGTGGCAAGCAAAATACCAACCGCCAGCAAAAACGTGGGCATCCAAATACCCGCGCCGATTGCCACACCTGATAAATCTAGCGCGGAGACTTGCCCAGCGAGTAAAGTATCGACCAAGGCGAGTCCTGACTGGCAAATCTGGGTGATTAAAATAGGTAAGGTCAAGACAAATAATTGTTTTAAGTCTTGACGAGCAATAGCTGACAGCATGTAATGACCAAATATTCGTTGAAAATTCAATAAAGGCGGCAGTTTAACAGATTTTGCGGCATGATTTTTTATTGTTTAATTTATTGTTTAACAGGTCAACAAAATATAGGTCAAAAAAATTAGCGTTTGATTGTGATAGCGTCAACATAAAAAAGCCTTTATCAAATGTTGCTACAATTTGATAAAGGCTTTTTTTTAACAATAGCTGTTAAAGCGCTTTTATCATGGCTTGATAGCCTGTGAGTTTATTGGTCGCATCAAAGGTCTGTACCACAAACGCGTAATTGGCTTTGGTGGCATCCACAAAGGGTGTAAAAGTAGTACCATAGGTTAATTGGTTAGTACGTACAAAACCCATACCACGGTCAGTGGCTTTATCCAAATTGATTTGGGTGACAAGCGTGCGAGCGGTGTTGGCAGGCGCAGTCCAATTGAGGTTTAGAGTACTACCTGTCCCCGTAAGATTAACGCCTAAATTGCCGATAGTAGCGGTGAGTGGCAATACTTTAAAATCGCCATCACCGCCTAAGGTATAGTTGACATCACAGCCGTCTTTATTATCAGATAATTGTTTGCCAAAATCGATACCGACCTGATAACTATATTGACCATCCCAATAATCGCGATTGCTATCATAATCGCCATTAAATGGCATGCCCGCCACAGAGGTTTTTAATTCGTCAAACTGTAAAAATTTAAGCACCGTATTATCAAATTTTGCTGCTGGGTCGAGTGTGCCAGACAGCACACCACCGATCGCTTCGTCAGTTTTAATAGAGATTTTTTCTGTGGTCAAGGTGTTTGGGTCTTGGCAAGTTTTTTGTTGATAGCTCATTTGACCATACACTGAGGCGGCATAATCATTGCCAATATCAAAATACACCACGCCCAAGTCGCTATCATTGGGCTCGTTGTCGTTGTCTTCTACAAAATAGCCAACATACAACCCCCCTTTACCGCCTTCTGGGGTGATTTTGTCCAAAAAATTATCTAAGCTGTCTTCGGGCAAAAAGATACTTTGTAAAATCTCAGCCATGCTTTTTTCTTTATTGGTTAATTTATCCTCGACTTTTTTGTAGGCAGTACGGATATCCGTTGCAATGTTTTTATAACTATCATTGGCGTCGTCTAGGGCATTGTCGACAGTCTCACTACCTGAGCCGCCACACGCAGATAGGGCGATGGTGAGCGCAGTTAGCATGCCTGTTTTATAAGACGCTTTTTTATAAGGCGACTTTTTACATAGCGCTTTTTTACAAGACGCTTTTTTATAAGGCACTTGGCTATATGACATGATGACAGTCCTTCCTTGATGATAGATGAAATAGCAATAACAAATAGCGATAAATTATTAAATAAAATCAAAATAAAAGTTTGGGCTATGCTAACATTGTTATTTTTTAAAGTATAGCCAAATAGTAACGATTATCATCAAAAAATTGTTGGCTATAGCGTGTTAAATTATCAATCAAATGAATTAGTTACTGATTAATGCCAAATCCAAACCTTATCCCTTTATCGCTTTATATCCATATTCCTTGGTGTGTAAAAAAATGCCCGTATTGTGATTTTAACTCACATGAGAGCCGTACACCGATTGATTTTGTAGGCTATGTCGATGCACTGTTAGACGATTTAAAAACCCAGCTAAGCTTGGTACAAGGGCGCAAGATAGCCAGTATTTTTATTGGGGGCGGCACGCCATCGCTACTGCCGATTGCGCAATATCAGCAGCTTTTTGCGGGTATCAATGCTCAGTTAACACTGACTCACGACTGTGAAATCACCATGGAAGCCAATCCTGCCACCGTGGAGCATGCGCCATTTCATGAGTATTTAGCGGTGGGTATCAATCGGTTGTCGCTTGGTGTGCAAAGTTTTCAAACCCAAAAACTTGCCGCCTTGGGGCGGATTCATAACCCGCAGCAAGCGCTTTTTGCCATTGCCAATGCCCAGCAAGCAGGGTTTAAAAAGTTAAATGTCGACTTAATGCATGGCTTGCCCAACCAAACACTGGCAGACGCCCTGAGCGATTTGCAACAAGCGATTGATTTGGGCGTTTCGCATATTTCGTGGTATCAGCTCACCATTGAGCCCAATACCGTGTTTTATCGCAATACGCCAATTTTGCCCGATGACGAGATATTGGTGAATATTTTTGAGCAAGGCGCTCAGCTTTTACAAGCCAATGGGTTTGTGCAATACGAAGTGTCGGCATGGTCAAGGCAGGCGGATTTTCAGCCCAGTCAGCATAATCTCAACTATTGGCAGTTTGGCGATTATCTAGCAATTGGGGCAGGCGCGCATGGTAAAGTCACGCGGTCTGATGGCATTTACCGGTTTAGTAAATCCCGTTCACCAAAAGATTATAGGGTTAATCAGTCGGCGATAGGTTGGCAAGCCATCGAGCCGGCTGATTTACCGTTTGAATTTATGATGAATGGGCTGCGGCTAAAAAATGGGGTGCCCAAACAGTTTTGGACACAGAGAACAGGCTTGGCATGGTCAGTCATTGAACCGCAATTGATAAAACTACACAATCGGGGTTTGGTTGAGTTAAGCGGTGACCATATCCACTGCACAGCGCAAGGATTTTTATTTTTAAACCAAGTCCTGCAAGAATTTTTACCCGATGACTAACGCTTTGACGGCGCATTTGATTGAATTTATGCGCCGCAGCCTTATTTAAGCGTCAATCAATTAAAAAAAGAGAGTGATATGTTTACCGATACCCATGCGCATCTAAACCGTTTGGATTTAGAAAAATATCAAGGTGATATCCGTCAAGCCTTACAAGCCGCCAAGGATGCCAATGTGCAGCGGATTATGGCGATTATGTGTGAGCTGGATGAATACGATGCTATTTATGAGATTATCAATACGAAAATCGATGGGCTGACGTTGGGGATGAGTGTGGGCGTGCATCCCTGCGAAGACATTGCCATGCTAAAAAGTGCAACAGTTGAAACACTCGTTGAAATGGCAAATCAGCCACATGTTTGGGCGATTGGCGAGACTGGGCTAGATTACTATTGGTCAACAGAAAACAGCATAGAACAAAAAGCGAGCTTTGCCCGCCATATCCATGCCAGTCAGCATCTGAAAAAACCCATTATCGTCCATACCCGTGAGGCCAAACACGATACATTGGATTTATTAAAAGCAGAAAAAGCCGAGCATGGCATTATTCATTGCTTTACGGAGGATTATGAGACCGCCAAAAAAGCCTTGGACTTGGGTTTTTATATTTCTTTATCAGGGATTCTAACCTTTAAAAATGCCACTGAATTACAAGCAGTGGCGAAAAAACTGCCTAAAGATCGCATTTTGATTGAAACCGACAGCCCATACCTTGCGCCAGTGCCCAAACGCGGTAAATCTAACGAGCCTGCTTTTGTGCCCTATGTGGCGGATTTTCTCGCCAAGCATTATGACATGCCAGTCGATGAGTTTGCGCACTTAACCCATCAAAATTTTGACGCATTATTACATCAATATGCTTAAAAATAGTTAACGAAATCTTTATACTTTATTAAGTAGGTAATAAAATTTATGTGATAAAACATTTGGCAATGACTCATCAGTCATGTATCATACGTAACAACCTTGCTCTTATGTTACTAAGCGAGGTTATTAAGCTGGGTTACTATGCAAAGTTATTAAGCGAGCATTTTTTTTATCATTTAACAGTTGTGCGTAGATGGGTTGATGTAACGGGTCTCGTCAACAATAGGGGCTACTAGAACAGACTGATGGAGTAATCAATGAGTCGTCAACAACAATTCAAAAATCGTGAAGAAGTCATATTGGCAGTTGCCGAGCAGTTACTATTAGAGTCTGGGGAAGGCGATATCACCCTAGATAGTCTAGCCGAGCAGCTAGACCTAGCCAAAGGTACGCTATACAAGCATTTTACCAGCAAAGATGAATTGTTTTTACGCATCATTATCCGTCATGAGCAACAACTACTTGCGCTGAGCGAAGTCGGCGATTGTCCTGCCGCAGGCGTGGCACGTCTTACCCTGTTTCAACTGATCAATCCGCAAAAAGCGATATTACTCAACCAAATCGAAGAGCGCTTAGCCAATTCTGCCGTAGGGCTTAATAAGCTTTTTTCGCAGTTGTATGAAATTCGCCGTGAACGCATGAAGCGATTAATCAACACCACGGCCGAATACCTGCAATCGCTACACAGTACCATGAGTACCCGAGACTATCTATCAACCATTTGGGCGATGGGTCAGGGCGGTGCAGGACTGCTAAATTCTAGTTTTTACCAACGCTATCTTGGTCGCCGCGATACCTTACGCTTTGCCTTGGTTCAGCATATTTTAGACATTCCCAAGCAATACCCCGCTGCGGTACAATCAGTTGATGCGCCTACTGGGGCGAGTCAATCAAACGCTTCTACTCATACGGCAAATTCACAGACTGAATCAAACCTGACGACGCGCAATGTCAAATAGTAGATGCCAAAGAATACTAGTTAACTATCATCACCCACGGTTAAGCTTTATAAACTATCCCTGTTTTGTCTGAGTGCATAACGATGCGATTGCTGTTTGGTCGGTCTTGTAAAACTTTCACTCCCGCACCCAGTGCGATGGGTGGGCAACAAGGTTTTACCTTAATCGAAATCATGGTAGTCATCGTCATTTTATCTATTTTTGCTGGGATGATGAGTTTATCGGTTGGGGGTAGTGAAAATCGTAGAAACACGGCATTTTATGAGCGTCTGACCAGTAATCTTGATTATGTACGCTTGTTATCAACAGAACGCATGCAGCCTTATGGGCTGGCAATCAAACTGCCGCAAAATGATGCGCCCAATCAGCTAGTGGTGGTTAAATTAGAAAACGCCTTTTCCTATTCTCAAAGTGCTGTTCGCAATCCCAATGCCGCCATAACCTCGCAACCTGCGCCACCCCAATGGGTGATAGAAAAACAAATCGCACCGCTGGATGTGCCAGACAACCTTGACGTCAAAATCCGCCCACTGGATAACCCATTTAACACCACCATCGCCCAAAATACCCAACCCACCGCCAACTGGTTAAGCGGCAGCGAAGCACCGCCTGTGGTGTGGTTTGGGACAGGCGAGGCGACACCCGTGCAAATCAGCATCCAAAAAACCAATGCCGACAAACAAACCTTTGCGGTTGGCAATCCCATCATCGTCAACCAAGCTGGAGCGATCGAGGTGGCAAAATGACCATGGCTACCTCAAATAGACTGGCTACAAGACAGCATCAGCAAGGATTTACGTTACTTGAAGTCATGGTGGCGTTAGCGATTTTGGCGGTGGTTGCGGTATCGGCAAGCCAAGCCAGTCGCAGTTATGTGCAATCCGTGGATAACATGAAAACACGAACCTTTGGCTATTATGTGGCGCAAAACACGCTGGCAGAATTACGAGTACAAAAAACTTGGCTCACCGCATCCGATACTCGGCAAATCACCTCGCAAGGTCGTCAATGGCAAGTGGTTATCTCACCGCAAACCACACAACCCAGTCAAGGCTTTGTCCAACCCATTCATGTTCGCGTGGCACCTATTGTCGATGGCAGCGCAAAAAAAGACGTGGTGGATATTGATGCAGTACTGGTAAAGGATATGGGGACAACGCCGTGAGCCCTTTTTTTATTCATTCCTCTGCTGCAACCGCACGGCATAAAACATCTCAGCAAGGCTTTACCTTAATCGAACTGATGATTGCATTGGTGATTTTTGCCATGCTGGCATTGGCGGGATGGCAGATTATGGATAGTCTGACCAAAAGTCGCGAGCGCGGCTACCAACATCAAAAATCATTATCACAGCTTGATTATGCTTATTTACAGCTGTCGCAAGATTTGGCACAAACCAGCAATTATGTGGCGGTGCCAATCCTGTCAGCGACTGCCAATGATACGACATCGGCGAATAGTGCCGCTATGACACCAACCTTTGTATTAAATACGTCACAAATGAGTTTTATCCGTTTTGCTGCGCCCGATCCGCGTTATCAGCCGTCACCTATGCTAGCAAAAATACAATATTCGTTGGCAGGGGAAACACTGACAAAACGGCGTTTTTACCAGTTAGACGACAACAACGAAACCCCTGCAACCAGTGTGTTATTGACAGGTATTAAGGATGCCAGTTGGCGAGCATTGACGCCTGACGCGGTGAGTGTTTTTCCAGATGAAGCCACGCTGCAAAAGGTACAGCAACTACAAGCGAAAAAAAACACCAATCAAACGGCCAATGCTGCAACCAATCCGATTCCTAACACGCTTAATAATGTAACAGATCAAAATGGCAATTTGCAAAACAGTATAGATTTAACGCCTTATCAGCAGTTACCACGCGGCATCGAGCTTAGTTTTAGTTACCAAGGCGAGCCAATTACTTGGCGATTTGCGTTACCCAGTACACCGCCAAACGCACCGAACCCATAATGCAATCAAATTTTAGCAAATACACCATGCCAACAAACTCCAATCCGTCTAAAATTTTTGCAAATGTTACCATAGCAAACCCGCCATATCGGCATGGGCAACAAGGAATGGCGCTACTGACTATTTTGTTGTTGGTGGTGGCGATTACCATCGTGGCAGGCAGTATGCTTGCCAATCAAAAAGTGATGATTCGAGAATTTGAGCTAACCAAAGGTCAAGGGCAGCTTAGAGAATATGCCTTGGCAGGCGAAGCTATGGCGACCAATGTGATCGCGCAAGACAGCCAAGTCAACCAAGTCGATAGTTTGACAGACGCTTGGGCAAAACCCATAGCTGAGCAAACCATCAATCAAGCCAAAGTCAACATTAAAATCGACGATGATGCCAGCCGCTTTAATATTAATAACCTGTATCACGATGGCAAAGTGGATGATACGGCACTGGCTTTTTTTCAAGCGCTGTTACAAGCCAATGGCTTATCGCCCAATATTGCGATGGCGGTGCTCGATTGGCAAGACCCAGACAGTGATACCCTTGCCAACGGTGGCGCAGAAGCAGCGTATTATCAAAGTACGGGCAAAAAAATGGCGATGGGTATCGCTAATCAGCCTTTTATCTCAATCAATGAATTGCAACAGGTGCGCGGTATGGACAGCGAAGGATTGCAAAAATTAGCGCCGTATCTGACCGCAGTGCCATATTATCTGCCCATGAATATTAACACAGTGAAGCCCGAACTATTAACCCTACTGGTGAATTTACCCGCCGCAACCAATGGCAACCATCCGCAAGGCTCAAACCGTTCGGACAGTGATGACGCCCCAGAATCTGGGCAAGACACTAGCGCAGCTTCAAATGTGGCGGCTACCCACCAAATCGACGATACGGCAATCATCAATTGGGCAAATGCCCGAGAAAACAATCTACGGGTGCAAAACTTAAATCAACTGTGGGCAGTGCCAAGTTTTGCCCAGATTGACGAGCGTAATAAAGCACGCATCGCCAAGCTGTTATCCACCCAAAGCCAAAGTTTTCACGTCGTTGTCAGCGTCAAAAGTGACGACAAGCAGCTTTTTTTGCATAGCCAAATCGCTAAGATTTTACCTAAAGCTGACAATGACCCAGCGCCTGCTTCTGGTGTGTCAGCGAAGCCCATGCCAGGACCAGTCAATGCACAAAATGGCACACAAAATAACACGCCACCACAACTCATCACTTACAACCGCCAATTTTTACCCTTTGCCCAATAACGCAGCAGCGCAATAAATTGGCTTCAAAATTCCCAGTTATTTTATGTTTATTTTAATCAGTTATTTGTTACTGGCGTATTCTAGGGTAAAATAAGGGGTTTTTCTTGGGCGTTGTTGAATGACAATGGGGCAGAAAACGGGCACAAAAGCGTTGTCAACACAACGGATACAGACGCAAATTAGGTGAATAAACTGGGTGAATATAGATGAATGTAATCGAGCGCTATTTTGGCATAGATGGCCGCAATACAACGATAAAAACTGAAATTCTGGCAGGTCTGACAACCTTTTTGACCATGGCTTATATTATCTTTGTCAATCCCGACATGCTAGCAAAAGCCGGGATGGATAAAGGGGCAGTATTTGTAGCGACGTGTCTAGCCTCAGCGCTGGGCTGTTTTCTGATGGGATTGATTGCGCGTTTGCCCGTGGCATTGGCACCTGGCATGGGTCTAAATGCGTTTTTTACCTTTACCGTCGTCTTGGGAATGGGTAAAAGCTGGCAAGTGGCTTTGGGGGCGGTATTTATTTCAGGCTTGCTCTTTGTGTTGATTAGTGCCTTTAAACTGCGTGAATGGATTATCAACGCCATTCCCTATACCCTTAAACAAGGTATCGTGGCAGGGATTGGGGCGTTTTTAGCATTTATTGCGCTTAAAAGCTCGGGCATCATCGTGGCGAGTCCCGCCACGTTTGTGACGATGGGCAAACTCACCGATTTTGGTCCTGCGATGGCGATTTTAAGCTTTTTTCTGATTGTCGTATTTGTGCAGCGTAAAGTCCCTGCGGCAGTAATGTTGTCAATTTTAATTGTGACGGTGATTAGCTTGTTGGCAGGGGAAAGTCATTATTCAGGGATTGTGTCAATGCCGCCATCGATTGCACCGACGTTTATGCAGTTAGATATTGCAGGTGCGCTTGATGTGAGTATGGTTAGCGTGATTTTTGCCTTTTTATTTGTGGTGTTATTTGATACATCAGGCACGCTAATCGGTGTGACCAAAAAAGCCGGGTTAATGTCTACCGACGGTCAAATCCCGAATCTGGGTAAAGCCTTGTTTGCTGATTCAACGGCGGCTGTGGCAGGGTCATTGCTAGGGACTTCATCGGTAACAAGTTATGTAGAAAGCACCGCTGGGGTGGCAGCAGGTGGACGCACCGGTTTGACCGCGATTGTAGTGGGTGTGTTATTTTTATTGGCATTATTTTTTGCGCCATTGGCTGGGATGATTCCTGCGTATGCGACGGCAGGGGCGATTTTTTATGTCGCGGTATTGATGTTATTTACGCTGCGTGAGATTGATTGGGATGACTTGACAGAAGCTTCACCTGTCGCGGTAGTGCTGCTGTTGACGCCGCTTACCTTCTCAATCGCGGATGGGATTGCGTTAGGTTTTATCACCTATACCATTGCCAAATTGGTGAGTGGACGTTATAAAGAAGTTAGCCCTGCGGTTTGGGTGTTAACCGTGATTTTATTGGCAAAATTGATTTTTTTAAGTTAATCAATGGCTGAGCAAAAAAAACCATCTAGCCGAATTGGGTTAGATGGTTTTTTATTAAATTTTGGTCCAGAGTACCGCTGTCTATGTGAACCCATGAACTGTAACGTTCAGGGTGGGTATGGCAACCACTCTTAAGGCTTCCTGAATCATCGCAGCGTGGCTGGATGCAGGCTTGCACAACAAGTGAAAAGAACGCATACCCTTATATAAATTATCAGCTCAGGTAAAACCATAAACTGGCGAATACCCCAGATGCATGTATTGTAGCAGATTCGGTGAACTGATGCAAAAGCTCGCTCGTTAATTCAATGATTGATTAAATTAATTACACTTGACGCTCAAAATACCATTGAAATCGTCAAAACACATCACAAGGTTTTTTGTTCTCATCATATTGCTTAGCAGTTAACAGTTAACAGGCTTTGCAGTTAACAGAATGACGCAAAATCAGGGTTAAAGAGATTGAGCGAGCTATGCTATAATTTTCAAAATTTTTTTAATACTAGTTTTGTATTTTCCTTATTTTAGCTTTTCTAGAGGCAACAATGAATCAAGCGTCTAACTCGGTTACCCATCAATCGACGGTTAAAAAAATCCCCCATGTGTTGATGATTTTAGATGGTTTTGGATATCGCGAAGATCAGCGTGATAATGCGATTGCCGCGGCGCACACCCCAAACCTTGATTATTTGTATCAGCATTATCCCCATGGCTTGATTTCAGGGTCAGGTGAAGACGTGGGTTTACCCGCAGGGCAGTTTGGTAACTCTGAAGTCGGGCATATGAATTTGGGTGCAGGTCGTATTTTGTATCAAGACTCTACCCGTATTCACAAAGAAATCCGCGAACAGCAATTTTTTAGCAACCCTGCATTAACCGAAGCAGTAAAGCTTGCCAATGACCGACAAGCCAATATTCATATCATGGGATTGTTATCGGATGGGGGAGTTCATTCGCATCAAGATCATATTGTTGCGATGGTCGAACTGGCATTGCAGCAAGGTGCAAAGCAGGTCTTTATCCATACATTTTTGGACGGTCGTGATACGCCCCCCAAAAGTGCGGACAATTATGTCGCACAATTAGAACAAGCACTTGCCACGCTTAACGAGCAATATGAGGGCACGGCTTATTTGGTCAGTCTTATTGGTCGCTACTTTGCGATGGATCGGGATAAACGTTGGGATCGGGTACAGCAAGCATATGATTTGCTGACCCAAGCCAAAGCAGAACGGGTAGTACAATCAGGTGCTGAAGCAATTAGCGCAGCGTATGGCGCAGGTGAAAGTGACGAGTTCGTTAAGCCGACTTGGGTGCGTTATGCTAACCAAAGGGCTGATTTTGGTACTATCCAAGACAATGACAGTGTGATTTTTATGAATTTTCGTGCCGACCGCGCCCGCGAAATCAGCCAAGCACTGGTATCAGCTGATTTCGATGGCTTTACGCGTGAAAAACTGCCAACACTGTCAAAATTTGTGATGCTGACCAAATACTCCGATGAATTACAAAACAATGACTTGACCAGTATCGCTTTTGAACCGACATCGCTAACCAACACCTTAGGCGAGTATTTGCAAGCGCAAGGCAAAACCCAACTGCGCATTGCGGAAACCGAAAAATACGCGCACGTGACCTTCTTTTTTAGTGGTGGGCGTGAAGCAGAGTTTGAAGGGGAGCAGCGGATTTTGGTCAAATCGCCTTCGGTTGCTACTTATGATTTACAACCCGAAATGAGTGCGCCAGAAGTCACGGAAAAATTAACTCAAGCCATCAATTCGGGTGCGTATGATGTACTGATTGTGAATTATGCCAATGGTGACATGGTAGGGCACACAGGTGTGTTTGATGCCGCTATCAAAGCCGTCGAAACGTTGGATAACTGTGTAAAAACCATTGCCGATTGTGTGCTTGCCAATCATGGGCATTTACTGATTACCGCTGACCATGGCAATGTTGAGCAAATGCAAGATTATGATAGCGGACAGGTACACACCCAGCACACCACAGAGCTAGTACCATTTATTTATGTCAGCGAGCAAGCGCCTGATAACGTCCACATTCGCACAGGTGGTAAGCTATCGGATGTGGCGCCAACCCTATTAGACCTAATGCACCTTGCCAAACCTGCCGAAATGACAGGTGAAAGCTTAATCGTAGCAAACTAACAGTTAATGGGTGCAACTATCCTATGGTAACGCAGCGTTTCAAACCACTATCCAACCCTACTTTCAAAAGACACGTTATCGTGCTGGCATTGTGGGGGATAGGTTCATTGGGTTATGCTGCTAGCCGACCGACTGTCAGTGCGCCTATCAAACCACCAGTCAAATCTGCTACCTCAGTTGCGGCAAAAACCAATAGAACGGCATTAACACCCGCCATCACTCAGGCGATTGCGGGTGTCAATCCTGCTGCTGCCGTACCTGCTAGTGGGGTGAATGCACCTGATGGTATACCCGATGGCGCTGATAACGACAATTTGACGGATGACGGCGCTGACGATGGCGGGGAAGTGGATATTACGTCAACCACGCCTATAGTGACTAATCCCACTACTCAGCCAAATCCCGCCACTCAGCCCATCGCGCCAGCCTCTGGGCAAATACAGCAAGTGGCGTTGGGGGCAGTATCACCCATCACGGTTGAAAAATTTGTCAAAATGATTGATATCATCCGTCAAAACTATGTGATAAATGTCGATGATGAGTCCCTGTTTGCCAATGCGATGGCAGGCACTTTAGCTGGGCTCGATCCTTATTCTGAATATCTGGATGCGAACGCGTTTGAAAACTTAAGGTTATTTACCGAAGGCGATATTGGCAGTATTGGCGTGAGTGTCAGTTTTCATGCCGATGTAGATAGCTGGGTGTTTGATGACGTGCTGCCCAATTCGCCTGCTGCAAAAGCGGGTATTCAGCGCGGCAATTATTTGCATCAAATCAATGATAATAAGTTAGACAATACACGAACCTCGCAAGATGTCGATCAGCTGCTGACAGGCATTGCAGGGACAACGGCTCGGTTGTTAGTCTCGGATAAAGGTCGTCGTAAACATCTGGTGGTGGTGCAAAGAACCTTGTTACAACAACAAGCCATGAGTGCCAACATCATTAATGGTGTTGCGGTGGTGCAAATCCCTGTGTTTCAAAACAATACCCAGCAGCAATTTTTAATGGCGCTCACCAAATTAAATCAGCCGTTTAACGTGCTGGTACTCGATTTGCGCAATAATCCAGGTGGCGTGTTGTCAGCTGCCAATGATATCGCAAGCTTATTTATGAACGATAAAGTGGTGGTGCAGATTAAAAATCGTCAGGGCATACAAGAGGTGATGCGCACCCACGGCAAAGCCCAATTTGCCGACTTACCGCTGGTCGTATTGCAAAATCGTTATTCCGCTTCGGCGGCTGAAGTATTAGCCAGTGCCCTACAAAACAACCAACGTGCCAAGGTGTATGGCGAAACTAGCTATGGTAAAGGCTCTATCCAAAGCATTGTACCCATCAATGATAACGAAGCAGTAAAGCTAACGGTCGCGCATTATTACTCAAGTAAAGGTGAGAAAATTGATGGCGTAGGCGTCAAACCCGATGTGACTTTGATGGGTGCAGAAACGAGTTGGCAAGATCAGGTATTAGCGGATTTGCAAACCACCAAGCGAAGCAACCAATTTTTACTTAAACCCACACCAACGCCCCAGTCTTTCTAAGCTAATCATCTAAGCCGCCACCCAATAACCTCTCATATTTATCATCGGGTGGAATTTATTTTATAGTTCATCTTCCATAAAAAATTGCGGATCGACGGCATCCAATTCACGCACATCAAGTTTGGTATAGTGTTTTTTGCAGAAATTTGGATCCAATTTGCACATCGCACTTTGCAATTCATCAAGGCGCGCTTCAGACTGGCGAATGTGCTCGAGCATTTTGATAAAAGTCATTGCCACGGGGTCTGGGGTGTTTGGGTCAATCCCATATTGATGAAAAACGCCCGCTTGCTCTAACTTAATTTTATTGCAATCATCTTCATTGGTAGCAGAGGTATTAATGGAAGTTTGTTCAACCGCTTTCATCTGCTCAGCATCGGTTGTTTTTTCGATGACGGTTTTTTCGATATAGTCGTCAGCTGGGCTTACCCCATTATTTGCCAAGCTATCAAGCCCCATTTGCTCCGCTTTGGCTTTATCATGAATCAAACGCGCGGCACCGCCTACCATGGTCGCACCGGCAGGCACTTCTTTGACAACGACAGCATTGGAGCCGATTTTGGCATATTTACCTACGGTAAAGCCGCCTAATACTTTGGCACCTGCACCGACAACCACGCCATCTTCCAGCGTGGGGTGGCGTTTGCCTTCACTTAATGATACCCCACCGAGCGTGACGCCATGATACAAGGTGACGTCATCACCGATTTCAGCAGTTTCACCAATGACCACGCCCATGCCATGGTCAATAAAGAATCGACGCCCAATTTTTGCTGCAGGGTGAATTTCAATCCCGGTCAAAAATCGATTACCAAAGGATACGAACCGTGCCAAGCCTTTGTTATTGTGTTGCCACATACTATGGGCGACGCGGTGAATCAATAGCGCATGCACGCCAGGATAAGTCAACAGCACTTCAAGCGTGTTACGTGCCGCAGGGTCACGGTCAAACACCGCTTGGATGTCCTCTTGTAATTCTGCTTTGATGGTCTGGGTTTTTTTGGATAAATTTTGGATGACGGACAACATACTGACTACCGATTTTATAAAAATTTTAAGTGATTATGATATCACGAACTCATTAAGCTACGCTATGATTGGCTATGATTGCAATACTGTTGTCGCATCACGACGATAGCTAGGTCGATGCATCAAAGGTTTTTCAATATAGTTGTAGCCTATAACAGCAAACATAACAACGAATACCAACACCAGCGGGTACGTCCACACATACGCGGTCATCGATTGGCTAAAGTCATGCAAGTGTAATAAGTTAAACCAAACATACATTACTAAACCATGGGTCAGATACAAGCTATAACTTAATTCACCCAAGACCTTTAGACCTTGTTGGTATAACACGCCAAAATACGTAAAACCGTTGGCGATAAAACAAAACAGTAAGCCACAAAGTAGCATTTGCCCATAAGAATACGCCGATGTTTCAAATAAAATAAACAGGGTGAGTAGGCATAAAGCGATTGCAAAAACCACAGGAAATTTTGCCAATACATCTTTAAAAAAATCTTCCAACCAAACTGCAAAAAAAGCCAGCAAGAATAACCCATACAGCTTGATAATAGTATGTGTGAAAACGTAACACAACACAGGTAAACTTATCATCAGCATCGCGATATTTTGCCACTGGCATACTTGTTTGGGATGCGCCAATAAAAATAGTAACGGTAGGCTAAAATAAAAACCCCACTCATAAAGCAGCGTCCAAGCCGCGCCCGCAACCAGTGGCCAAGCGTAAAAGTTTTTAAGCGATTGATTGTTAAAGCTTAACCAGCGCAGCGTCCATTGCTGCCATTCAGGCAGGGGTAGCGGCGGATGTTGCTGGGTGAAATAGATAGCGACGATACAAATGCCCAAAAATAAATACAGCGGCACAATGCGCTGCAGCCGAGAGCGATAAAGATATTGCCAATCCATCTGCGGCTGTTTGAGTTTACCAAAAAATAAATATCCGGTAATTAAAAAAAACAGCGATACCGGCACACTACCCAAGTTGGTAAAAAAATCAATATTGGGTGACTGCCAGCGCCCCGTCATTTGAAAGAAATAATTTTTAAAAAAGTGATGGGTAAACACCGATAACGCTAAAATGCCACGGATACCATCTAATGGGGAATGGCGATGGCTGGCATCAAACCCCACAATCATCCGTTGGGGGAGTTGATTGAGGAGCCAAGTGATAAGCGTTAAGCTCAGCACAAACACAACAGCAAGCAAAACAGTGGCAGACATAAAATTTGAGCGCTTAACGGGTTAATAATTTATCGTTTGAGTAATGCTTTATCGGTTGAGTAATTTTGCGATGGTGGCTTGCAGTAACTGATATTCTTTGATATCAAGCTGTAATCTACTAAGGAGTCGATTAATACGCTGAGGCATCACTTTAGATTGGGCTGGGTTATAGATATCTAAATTCTCCAGCAATGCCAATAGCCTATTTTCTAGCTGTAAACGCTGATCATTTGAGATAGGTGGCTCATCCCACTGCTGGCGAAAAGTCAAATCAATCGATTTTTCAGCCGCTGTTTTTGCTGTCAATGCTAATTCGGCAGTTTCGTAAAAAACGCTGGCAATCACTTGAACCGCAGCCGCCACATTTAACACCCCATACTCAGCATTGGCAGGAATTTGAATATGGTAGTCGGCCAATTGCAACTCTTCATTTGTTAAACCGCGATCTTCACGACCAAACACAATAGCAAGTTGCCAATTGTGATGCGCAGCATTTGTCATTAAATCGCCAAGGTTGTGAAAATTAGTGACCATCAATTCGGCCGCTTGTCGGGGCGATAACACGGGTCTTGGAATATGGCGTTGGCGACTACTGGTAGCAATCACCCAGTGGCAATCTTGCAAGGCTTGCTCAAGGGTGTCACAAATGGTCACAGCGTCTAAAATTGCTTTGGCACCTGCGGCATGGGCATAGGCATCTTCGTCAATCGGTAGTTTGGGCGCCACCACCGTGAGCTGCGTTAGTCCCATGGTGTGCATGGCGCGCGCGGCAGAGCCGATATTGGCAGGCAAGGTGGTATTCACCATCACAATTCGAATACCGGCTAAAAATGCCGCAAGGGTTGAGAAGGGTTGCTGATAAGCATTAGTGTCAGTTGTTACCATGGGTTGTCAAATTTTAGCCAGTCGTTACGCAATAAGCGATTGTATTTGGTCATTCACTGCATGGCATTCCGCTTTGATTTCTTCAATCAGTTGTTCATGTTGATTGATATGACCTGTGCGGCAGATTTCTTGCAGTTTATAACAAAGTTCGGTCAGCTCGGTAGCGCCAAGGTTAGAGCTAGCGCCTTTTAAGCCGTGCGCTGCATTATACCCCAAACGGTTGTCTAAGTTGGCATACGCTGTGTCCATTTCCGATAAACGTTGTAAGCTATCTTCCATATAAGTATGAATCAAATCGACAAAATCTTCCTCAAGTAATTCTCTTAATTCTTCAAACTGGGGTAGGCTGATATGGGATGGCTGAGTCATATGAGTTTCCTGTTGATGGGACATTGAATAAAACATCATTGATTAAATTTGATTGGCTTATTTTAGCCCATATCTCATTGAATTTTATCAAAACTTTGATGAAAGTCAGTTTAAAGGATACAAACGTTTATCGCATGATGGTTTTATCGGACAAATTCACCAAAATCAGACGCTAACTAAAATGTAAATGCAAATCTTCTTCATTGACCAAGCTTTTGAGTTTGCCAAAATTCTCTTCTGTCGGCACAATTTGCCAATGCGTTGGCATATTAAGATGGGCAATCGCATAGTCGTTATATACACATAGGTTAATCGGTACCCCTAATTGACCCGATTGAGCCAATACATTGGCGGGCTGACTGTCCGCAAATTGGGCATTATCGGCCGGGTGATTCAACTGATGCGATAAATAGTGAATTGTTGAGTTATTGGCGGTCGCTAACAATTGCTGTATCTGCTCAAACAGTGCCATATCATGACCTGCAATTTTGATGCTGATTTTTTTGAGCCAGCGTTTGCGCGCATCGGTTAAAGTCATTACCTCTTGTAGGCTGGCATAAAACGTGCCATCGCGTTCACGAATAGCGCCGTCGATAATCACCACGGTTTCGACTTTAAGCTTATCTTTGACGCGGGCAAAACGCTCGGCATAACAACTCACTTCGATACGACCTGTACCGTCATCTAAGGTAATCACTGAGCGATTACCAAAGTTTGCCACATCGAGTATCAAGCCTGCAAAAAATACGGTTTCGCCATAGCTGGTTTCGCTCAAATCGCCCAATGTCTTTGGCGTATAGCGTTTTAACTCATCGCGATAACTATCAATCGGGTGACCGGTCAGATAAAGTCCTAGCGTGTCTTTTTCACCTTTTAAGCGTTCAGCATCTGTCCAGACCGGCTCACAGGGCAATGGGGGTGGCGCAGTGACCTCGTGTATATCGCTAAATAAATCAATCATCCCTAGGCTGTCATTGCTACGCTGTTGCTCGGCTGCCTGTACCGCTTTTGGCAATTCGGCAAGTAACGCGCCACGGATGTGATAAGCTTCATCCGCAGGCAAATCAGGTCGTAATTTTGGCGCAAAACTATCAAAACAGCCTGCTTTAACCAATGCTTCTAGGGTACGTTTATTGACTTTTCGCGTGTCAACACGGCGGCAAAAATCATACAAATCGGTAAACACACCGCCCGCGTTTCGCGCTTCCACGATAGACTCTACGGCGCCTTCACCGACACCTTTAATACCGCCTAACCCATACACAATGGTCTTCGGGTTAATAGGCACAAACGCCCAATTGGAGTGGTTAACACTGGGGTTTTCTACTTTTAAGCCAAAATTTTCGCGGCAATCATTGATAAAAAACACCACGCCATCGGTATTATTCATATCCGAGGTGATGACCGCCGCCATAAATTCGGCAGGGTAGTAATGTTTTAAATAGGCAGTTTGATAGGCTAACACGCCGTATGCCGCTGAGTGTGATTTGTTAAACCCGTAGCCGGCAAATTTTTCCATCAAATCAAACACGCCACCTGCAAGTTTATCATCGATGCCTTGACCAATAGCCCCTTCAACAAAAATACTGCGCTGTTTTGCCATTTCTTCGGGTTTTTTCTTACCCATCGCGCGGCGTAGCATATCAGCACCGCCTAAACTATAGCCTGCCATCGCTTGCGAGATTTGCATCACCTGTTCTTGATAGACAATCACCCCATAGGTATTTTCCAGTATTGGCTCAAGTCGGTCATGGTCATAGATGACCTCTTCGCGGCCATGTTTACGGTCAATATACATATCGACCATTCCGGCATCGAGTGGACCCGGGCGGTACAGCGCGCACATGGCGATGACGTCTTCAATATTGGTCGGTCTCAGCTTGGCCAAATATTTTTTCATGCCGGTACTTTCAAGCTGGAACACAGCGGTGGTATGGGCATCTTGTAGCAGGGAGTAGGTGGGCTTATCGTCTAAGGGTAAAGTCTCAAGATCAAGCGGTGGCTGTTGTTCTTTAGCGCGGCGTGCGTTGATGTTTTTTACTGCCGCATTAATTACCGTTAAATTGCGCAGACCCAAAAAGTCAAATTTTACCAAGCCGACTGCTTCCACATCGTCTTTATCAAACTGACTGACGGGATGACCCTCTTCATCACAATAGATGGCGCTATAATCGGTGATTTTGGTCGGCGCGATAAGTACGCCCCCTGCATGTTTACCAACGCCCCGGGTAATCCCTTCGAGCCGTACCGCCATTTCCCAAATCTCATTGGCATCTTCATAATCCATATTGTCAGGATTGTTAAGCAAATCTTTGAGTTGCGGTTCGGCTTCAACCGCTTCAGATAGCGAAATACCGGGGGTTTTGGGGATGAGTTTGGAGATTTTATCAGCAAGGCCATACGATTTACCTTGAACGCGCGCGACATCACGCACCACCGCTTTTGCCGCCATCGTACCAAAGGTGATGATTTGCGATACCGCTTCTCGTCCGTATTTTTGCGCCACATAATCAATGACGCGGTCGCGCCCTTCGATACAAAAATCGACGTCAAAGTCTGGCATGGATACCCGCTCAGGATTCAAAAACCGTTCAAACAGTAGGTCGTATTCTAGCGGGTCTAAGTCGGTGATATTGAGCGAATACGCCACTAATGACCCCGCGCCTGAGCCACGACCGGGACCTACAGGCACATCATTGGCTTTTGACCAGCGGATAAAGTCCATCACGATTAAGAAATAACCGGGAAAACCCATATTCAAAATCGTCGTGAGTTCAAACTCCAAACGCTCATCATACGGCTTGCGTTTTTCGGTCCAGCTGTCGTCGCGTTTTTCGATGGGGTAGAGTTTTTCAAGGCGTTTTTCTAGACCTTCTTGGGCGGTGCGCCGAAAAAAGGTTTCAATGGTATCGCCTTCGGGAATGGGGAATTCGGGTAAATCATGATGACCCATAGGAATAATGACGTTACAGCGTTTTGCCAAATCCAAGGTGTTATCAATCACCTCTGGCATGTCACTAAACAGGGCAGTCATCTCATCTTGGGTTTTTAAATATTGCTCAGAGGAATAATCACGTGGGCGATTGGGGTCGGCAAGCACTTGCGAATTGGCGATACACACCCGTGCTTCGTGCGCTTCAAAATCATCTTCTGTTAAAAAACGCACGTCATTATGGGCAATGATAGGCACATCAAAGGCATTGGACATGCGAATGGCTTGCTCGATAAAACGGTCTTCGTTGGCGCGCTTGGTGCGTTTAATGGCAAAATAGACACGATCGGCAAATTTGGTTTGCCATTGTTGTAGTAGGCTATCGGCTTTTTCTGGGTGACCTGATAACATGGCTTGACCGACGTCTGATTTTTCGGTGAACAGCACAATCACCCCTTCACTGCGCTCAAAAATCCAGTCACGCTGAATAATCGGTTTGCCCATTACTTGACCATCGACAAAGCCTTTTGACACGATATTGGTCAAATTCTTGTAGCCGATTTGGTTGCTGGCAAGTAGCGTTACTGTCGTACTATCATTTTCAAGCAAAACCTCTGAGCCAATAATTGGCTTGATACCGGCATCCAAGCAAGCTTTATAAAATTTGACTGTGGCATACAGGTTGGATAAATCGCTAATGGCAAGCGCCAGTTGGTTATCGGCTTTGGCAGCTTTGACCAGCGCTTTGATGCGTACAATCGAGTCAGTGATAGAAAATTCGGTGTGAATACCAAAGTGTACAAATGCCATGGATTGCCTTTATCGCGGTTCGTCTTTAGCCCACTATTATACTATGAATTGCAAAACTGCGAACCTACAAAATCAGCAACAAAATGCCTAAAAAGTATCAGCGGACGCTAAGCATTTACGATTTAATATGATAAAATAGCAGGCCTTTACGCCTATAGCTTAACTGGATAGAGCAGTTGCCTCCTAAGCGACCGACGTGGGTTCAAGTCCCGCTGGGCGTACCAGTTTTTTTGACATAAAAACCTATAAAAATAAAAAAACCCAATAAAAAATTATTGGGTGTGGTTGAAAAAAGTAACAATTAGCTTAAACGTTTGGCATTGGCTGCCACGCGGCTATAGATAGGGTGCATCCCTTTTTCCAAAACATGCAGCGCTTCTTGGTTGACAGAATAAAAGAAGTTTTCCAATGAAATCGGTTGACCCAAGCTTAATTTCATACAGTTTGAAAACATTAATTGCCCAATATTTTGCTGCGCAACCAGCGCTTGCCAAGCCATTTGCGTCCAAGATTCAAAAAATGCGATGGGTTTTTCAGTCACCATACGTTCCATTTCTTTCATTTCTTTGGCATTATTGAGGGGGTTTTGTTTCGCTATCATATAGATGCGGCGCTGCATGACTTGTGGTACGCGAACTGAAAAATCTTCAGATTGCTGACACATTTTTTCAACTTTTTGGTTAATATGTTCGTAGGTAGCCATAAGGACTCCATTGATAACAACGGTAAAATACAGGATTGACAGTAAAGTGTAGTGCTATTATACACTGATTTAAATTAAGTTAAGAATAGCAAAATCATTGGGCATACAATACTTACTTAACATTACGCAAATAATCAGATTTCATTTAATCAAACCATTGGTAATTGCTAACAATCATCCGTGTAATCAGGGTTTTAGTTGACCTCATGAGCATGAAACTTTATCAAATTAACTATAAGCCGCATCATTGGTAATAAATTCATAAAATATTAACTGATAGCTTTATCAGTGTTTATCAAAAGGTATAAAAATGACCATTCAAAGTCTTCCCTTAGTGATTACTTCGGGCGAACCTGCGGGTATTGGCATGGATATCATATTGATGCTTGCCGACAAACAACAATTAAATCTGCCCAATCGCGCTGTCATTGTGTTAGCAGATATCAAAGCGTTGCAACAAAGGTATAGTGAGCTCAAACAAAAGGGCGCGATAAAAGACGGGTTGGTGATTCAACAGTTAGCGATGGATGAGTTACATGAGTTAAACGATTTACCGAAAATTGCTCGACCATCAGCACATGACACTATTTTGGTAGTGGATGTGCCGACAGCAGAACCTGTGGTAGCAGGTCAGCTAAATCCGCATAACGCGCGAATGGTCATCGCACAGCTGCAACTGGCGCATAAGCTCGCCATCAGCAAACAAGTCGCTGCCATTGTCACCGCGCCACTGCAAAAATCGGTGATTATGACTGTGCTGCCAGATTTTATGGGGCATACCGAATTTTTTATGCAGCAGTCGGGGATGGATAAAGTGGTGATGATGCTCGCCAATAACCTGATGAAAGTGGCGTTAGTCACCACTCATTTGCCCCTGCGAGCGGTCGCTGATGCGATTTCCCACGAAGAAGTGGCAAAAACCGTTGATATTGTCATCCATGATTGTCAGCAAAAATTTGGTCTCACTCACC
This sequence comes from Moraxella sp. CTOTU49097, assembly GCF_032064105.1. Classification (NCBI taxonomy): domain Bacteria; kingdom Pseudomonadati; phylum Pseudomonadota; class Gammaproteobacteria; order Moraxellales; family Moraxellaceae; genus Moraxella; species Moraxella sp. CTOTU49097. The sequence continues at coordinate 54,131 of NZ_DAMBOA010000008.1, forward strand.
CAAAAATATTGGTCTGTGGACTCAATCCTCATGCCGGGGAAAGCGGCTATTTAGGCAGAGAGGAAATTGACATCATCAATCCTGTGTTACAGCATTATCGCGATCAAGGTATCGATATTAGTTTGGCGATGCCAGCTGATACCTTGTTTACCCAAAAACATATCGCTACTGCCGATGCGATTATCGCCATGTATCACGATCAGGGACTGGCGCCGCTCAAATCACATGGATTTGGCGAAACAGTGAATATCACTTTAGGGTTGCCTTATATTCGCACCTCAGTCGATCATGGCACGGCGTTGGATTTGGCAGGCACAGGCAAAGCGAGTGCCGATAGTTTGTATCATGCGATTGATTATGCCAATAACATGGCGACTGCGATTGCCCTCTAGTCATCCTCACTGATAATTACGCTGACAAAAAAAGCCAATCGTCATAGATTGGCTTTTTTATTGCGATTATTTTAACTACCTATCTTAATTATTTTAAATAACTGGCAGGATTCACTGGCGTGCCACGATAACGGATTTGGAACTCTACAGCAGGTTGATTCAAATTATTGTCCGTTCCAACGGTACCGATGGTTTGACCTGCTTGCACCGTTTGGCGCTCTTGTACAGCAAAACTTCCCAAATGCGCGTAGGCACTAATGTAGTCGCTGTTGTGCTGAATTAGTACTAATTTGCCATATTCTGGCAAATCACTACCGACATACAGCACTGTACCTGGCTGGCTGGCGACAACATTTGCGCCCGCTTGTCCGCCAAACCACATACCTAGCGTACCTGTTTGCTGGTTAAACGGTCGTAATAGATTGCCAGTGGTAGGACGTAACCAACCTTGTGACAAGCTGCTGGTTGGCACGATGACTTGGTTTGGCATCGGTAACGGGGTTGATGAATTATTGACTTGTCTAGGCGGGTAATAAGTCGGGTTAGACGGGCGGGGTGATTGGTTGACCGTCACCGGGCGAATGGTCGTTGGGCGATAAGAAGTGGGACTACTTGCTGAGGTTAAAATCAAGCGTTGCCCTGGATAAATGGTATAGTTGCTATCTAACCCATTGAGCGCGCCAACCCGGCGATAATCCAGTCCATAAGTGGTGGCGATTTTGCTTAACGTATCGCCGTTTCTGACAATATAATAGTTGGGCACACCCCGTACATACACAGGGCGCTTATCCACGGTCGCGATCTTCTGTGAAGCACAAGCGCTCATCAATACCGCCGTACAGGCTATCGCGCTGAGTTTTACCAGTTTGGGGGTGCACAGTGTTTTATAAGTGGCAAACATAACCGTCATTCCTAGCAAGTGATACAAAAAAAATTACACAAGTCAGGGTATAGTAACTAACTTTTAACCACTTACAAAGTAACTGAAGTTAACAACAACGTTTCTTTGCCAAACGATAACAAATAGCAACATTTTGGACTCAAATGAAAACATGGCGCAAAATCCCTTGTTTATCCATTGCTTGCCATTTACCCCTTGCCCAGCATTGTTAGCTATTTGTGCTAACCTAACGGGGCGATTAAATAGGCTGATTGAACAGAGCGATAGGGTGTTATTCATGGGTCATAATGGGCTTAGTAGGGCTGTATTTTTTTAGTTTTAAAAATAGCCAAATGCCCATGACTAAATTTATCACCCCGACAATCGCAAATAGCATCGGCAGGCTCACGTTAAATAGCGTCAAACAAACAATCGAAAAAATCGCCGAACCCACCATAAATACCGCATTTAAAATATTGTTGGCACCGATAATGCGAGCACGGCTTGTTTCCGGTGAATAAGCTTGCATATAAGCGTATAAAGGCACAATATAAATACCGCCTGAAAAACCCAATAAAAACAAATCGACAAATACACGAATAGCACCCTCCGCGGCAAAAATCATACCAATACTATAGTGGGCGTTGTTGGCGAGTGGCGGCAAATGCATCGCTGAAAGCGTGAAATACAAGTCAATCGCAAAAATCGTCAATCCTGCAATCCCAAAGGGCAACAGCTTTAAACTCACTTGGTTTTTGGTCAACGTTTTGCATAACAGTGAGCCGAGCGCCGTACCCACAGAAAACAGCGTTAATAAAAATATCACGACGCTTTCATCGCCTAGCAAAATAGACTTGCTAAATTCAGGTACTTGGGTCAAAAACGTGGCACCATAAAACCAAAACCAACTATTACCCAAAATGGTAAACCACATAATCGGCAAACGATATAAATTGGCGATGGTTTGCCAGCTAGTACGAAAGATATTCCAGTCGATGGTCAAATCAGGCTGCGGCGCAGTCATGACGGGAATAAACCGAGAAGCCAAGTAGCCCATAATCGCCACAAAAACCGTCACCCCAGATATCCAAAACAGCGGACTGTCTAACTTCATCAATACGCCAGCCAGCATCATCCCTGTCAAAATAGCCAGTGACGTGCCCATTTGAAACAGCCCATTGGCACCCACCAACTCATCGGTGGTCATGGCTTGTGGTAGATAAGCATATTTGATAGGACCAAAAAACGTCGAATGGGTACCCATCAAAAATAACGCCACAAATAACAGCGGATAAATCTCAAACACAAACCCAACTGCCGCAACTACCATGATGACGATTTCAAGGAGTTTAATCAGCCTTGTCAGCCAAGATTTTTCATACTTATCAGCGATTTGCCCCGCCAAGGCGGAAAACAAAAAAAACGGCAATACAAACAGCATCGCCGCTAGATTGTTGAGCAAACTAACACGCATCCCCAATTTTGCCGCTGCCATAAAGGTTAGTACTAAAATCAAACCTTGCTTAAATACATTGTCATTAAATGCGCCTAAAAACTGGGTGGCAAACATGGCGCTAAAGCGTTTGTATTTAAAAAGCGCAAACTGGGTACTCATAAGCAATCCTAGAAATGTCTGATGATGCCTATCTTAACAAATATTTTACAAAGGGTTGCGAAAATGTTTGGTTAGCAAAATGTTTATGCTAAAATCGCCTAGTGCTCGCTCAAGGATTTGATTTTTATCATGAAACCAATAAATTTGCTACCCTATCGTCCGTCAACCGCATGGACCGATAACCTGCTTAGTTTTTTTTATGCCACATCTCCACTATCGTCAAATCCTTGTCAAAGCCTTATCCAATCTAGCGTATCAAGACATTCGCTGTTTCGCTTGACCCCCATACATTTGGCAATTACCTTGGTTAGTGTCGGTATGGTGCCTGCTTGGGGGGCACAAACGCCGATAATGTCAGCTACTGTTAGTACTTTAGCTAACAACACAGTTAATACTTTGGCTAACAGCTCAGCAACGAATAGCACGCTAACCACGAACAGCGCAGCGCAGACCACCAATGATAGCAAGCGCACCACGGCAACGCAAAATACCACGCCTGCTGCAACTGCGCAAGATAGCATCACAACCGATGCCAACACTGCTCAGCCTTATCGGTATCAACTCAATCACCAGCGCGTTGAAGATAAAATTGGTCAACAACTCGATAATCAGACCTTGGCAGACTTTAATAATTTTAACCAACCTGTGGCGACGTTGAAACAAAACCAACCTAGTGTCGGCTACAGTAAGGCATTAGACCAAGCAACACCGCAGTCGGTTACCAATCAAATCAACAATAGCAAGCCTGCACCCGTGAATACCCAATCCCAAGCACAAGTCACTGAGCAGCTGACCGCCGAAAAACAGAATTTCGACGCGATTAATCAAAAGGTGAGCGAGCAAACCAATTTATCTAATCAGAATCTTAGTAATCAAGGCGTCGCCAATGATGCCAGCAATATCAAATCCACCGACACCATCAATCCCAATGATTACTTGCCCGCATATCAACAGCAAACAGCGGCATTGACCACCCCACAAGCCAATTCAACCGTGACCGCAGAGTCGCAAGGGATTGTGGCGCGTTTGAAGAACAAAATCATTGGTCGCGGCGAAGGGCTCAACTATATTGATATCAGCTTTGCCAATGCAGATGCCAAACTTGAGCCTGCGCGCAATATCAAAGCGGCATTGGAAAAAGTGACCGTCGAATCGGTGTCGGATTTTAATGCCAGCGTGAACAAATTACGCCAAATTGCCAAAGATGCGGCAGAGGCGGTGGGTTTTTATGACACTAAAATTGCCTTCAAACATTTAGGCAAAGACAATATCCAAGTCAGCTTAGAGGTCGGTAAACCCGTCATCGTGCAAAATCGCATCATTGATATCCGTGGTGAAGGCGGGGAAGGCGATAACGCGCTGCCGGTGTATCCTGTGATTGAAAAAGAAATCCCGCCCAAAGAAGGGGATGTGTTCAGTCATGGTATCTATAAAGCCGCGAAGGCCACGATTGAAGGCGTCGCACAGACCAATGGTTACTTCGATGCCAAATGGCTCAATAGTTCGGTGGATATTATTTTGCCAGACAATACCGCCGATGTTGACCTAATTTATGACACAAAAACTCGCTATCACTTTGATGATGTGAAGATATATAGCATTGATAAGCAAGGCAATTTGACCGATGACCCCGACAAACTGCCTTTAAAGCCAAAGCTGCTCAAAGCCTTAATGACGTACCAAAAAGGCGATGCCTACTACCAACCCTTTGTCAGCGAATTTACCAACAACTTGACTGCCACCCGTTATTTTAATGGGGTGGATATGGATGTCATCATGCCATCGGACGAAGCGGCAAGCGATATCGCATTTGAACAATCTGGCTCAGCGACGCTCAGCACTGCCAATAGCAGTAATACCACAGCCGATAATACCGCGGACACTTCTGATACATCCGCCGCTATTTTACCCGCCAATTCAACCGATCCAAGCCTCGCATCTCAAAGTAATTTAGATCAAAGCAACTCCGCTCAAAGTAACTCATCTGAACTTCAATCCGCAGGCACTGTCGATAGCACGACACAAAAAACCGTCAATCAGGTGCAAGACCCCAATGACATCGCGCCGATTCAATTTGAAGTCGATGACTCGACCGAACAACGTCTCAATGCCATCAGCCGAAAAGCCAAAAATTTATTGGCCGCACCCGAAGATATGGAGTTGTCACCCGAGGCTGAAAATAAAAGTAAAAATCCGCTGGTGGTCATTGCCAATGCGGTCAGTAAAACGGCAAAAAAACTGGACAAAGACAAAGACTTACCTCTCAAACCACGAGAAGACCAAGTCATACCAAAGCTCACGCCACGACAAGTGTATGAAACAAAGCAAATCCCAACCTATGTGGTACTCAATGCCACCAAGCCGCATGAGGCACAAGTGGGTTTGGGTTATGAAACGGATGTGGGTGTGCGCTTGACCGGTAAATACCAAAACAACTTGGTTAACCGGAGTGGCTTGCAGACTGGGGCATCAGTGGCGTTATCCAAAGTCGATCAAGCGGTGGAATTTAATGCCAGTTTACCCTACAAGCATCCCCTCAACGATAAGCTAACAGGCACAGTCGGCTATCAGCACAAAGAAGTTGATGACCTAGTCAACACCTTTGAAGCGGACACGGTCTATGCCAGTATCGCTCGCAATATTTATCATGATAGTGGTTGGAATCGCACCTATTCACTGCGCTACCGCGGCGATAAATTGACCGTCGACCCTGAAAAATATAGCACCGATAGCTTGCCTTATCCTTTTAACAACTACGCATCAGACTATACCCAACAAGCCTTGTTAGCGGGTTATGCAATCAATAAAACGGTAGCAGACAATATGCTGACGCCAACGTGGGGGTATAGCCAACGTTATTCGCTTGAATTCGGTGCTAAAGGGGCACTGAGTGACACCAATATGGCAATTTTACGTGCGGGTGGTACGGGGATGTATACTTTTGGCAAAGATAACAAACAACAAGTGATTGGGCGGCTGGATTTGGGTTATTTATATAGCGGTGATTTTTATGATGTGCCTTATCGTTCACGCTTTTTTGCAGGCGGTGATGCTAGTATCCGCGGCTACAACACCGATAGTTTAGGACCGACCTATGGCGGCGAAAATTTCTTAGTCGGCGGTGATGCCTTAGCGGTAGGCTCGGCAGAGTATAACTATGAGTTTAGACCGAGTTTTCGTGGCGCTGTGTTTACTGACTTTGGTAATGCGTATGATACAACGGGCGAATATGATAACACGACGGCGGTCAGTATCGGTACAGGTATCCGCTGGCAATCACCGATAGGCTTGGTACGACTCGATGTGGCAAAAGGTCTCACAGGGGATAACAACGATGTCCGTTTACATTTCTTTATCGGTTCACCGCTATAATAGTTTGGCTAAAAATCACGGCATTATTTTGTGCAAGGTTTTTAGTAAAGATTTTTGGATAAAACTTTGCTAGTATGTAAGGCTTATCCAATATACTGCCCACATACAGCGCATACAACCTGTGTTTTTGTAGTTAGCCAACGATTGATTTGCGATATTAATGAAAGACGATAATAACAACGACTCATTGCCCGAAGATGGCACCAAGCCTGACGATAAATCGTTGGTAGATAACGACCTAAACACTAAACTAGACGCTACAAATCTAAACGGTGAAGATTTAGACCCTGCAAAAAAAGAGGCGGGTTGGCTTCGACACTGGTATCGTCAGGGTCTTGTCACCAAAATTGTGATGGTGTTAGCCGTTATTTTGATTGCAATTCTGTTAGGGGCTTATTATGCCGTCGGCACCCCGTGGGGTACACGGTTACTTATCAATGCCATCGTTCAAGAAACAGGTATCAGCCTAAAATATGGTAAAGGCAATCTTCGCGATGGCATTTGGGTTTACGATCTTAAAATTCCTGATAAACCGCCAAAAAATTATGTCGAAGTCACCGTTGATAAAGCCTATGTCAAAATTGGCTGGCGCGCGCTCATCAATAAAGAAGTGCATTTGCGTGAAGCCAACATCAATCGCATGGTCATCACCTACAAAAAACCCCCTTCCAATAAACCCTTTGATTACTCACGCATCGCACTGCCTGTTAACTTAACCTTAGATGACGTAAAAGCGAATTTAGTGCGCTATCAGCAAGTGACCCGCGACCCCATCGATTTTAAACAAGCGCATGTCCAAAATTTTACTTGGTATGATACTAAAATCACGGTTGGCGAAGGCAAATTGGCGTATAACAATTTATTAAGCGTTGATAAAATCAAAGGTAAAATTGACCTGCAGCATGATTATCCGCTGGATGTGACAGGACTGGTCATCGTCAATTCATTATCAAAAGTGTATGTCGATGCGCTTGATACCCATGCCACAGGCAGTTTGAAATTTTTGACCGCGGATATAAAGAGTAAATACAATAAATCGGATGTTACTGGGCATTTAACGGCGCAGCCGATGGATAAAAACGCGCCATTTAATGCCAAACTTGAATGGAAAGATGTGTTATTGCCGTATGCCACCAGTCAAAAAATCCACCTAAAAAATGGCTTAGCGACCGCGACAGGGGTGACCAATAATATTCAGCTGCGTATCAATGCCGATTTGACTGCCAAAGATATCCCCGATGGGCATTATCAAGGTCGCGGCGTGATTGCCAATCAAAAACTCAGTATCGAATACCTCACGGCTAAAGTCGCGCAAGGCACATTGACGAGTCAAGGCACGATAGATTGGCATGACCGCACCCGTATTGCCCTGATGAATACAGGTAATGGCTTTAAGATTCGTCAGTTGTTGCCAAAAGACATCGCACCCTATGCACCAGAGACCTTAACAGGCAAATTAGGCATCGTCTATGATGTGGCAACCGATAAATTGCCGATGCAAGTACGGGCAAATCTGCGCCAAGATGACGGTGAAATTATCAATGCCGATATCCGACAAGCCAAAGGCAGCCATAAACCTTATACTATCGATGCCAATTGGCAAAAGCTGATACGTCACAATTTACCGAACATTGGCGAGCTTAACAGTCCCAATGGCAAAGCGCACGTGATTTTTCAGCCGGCAGACGGCAAGCGACCCAGCAGTGTACAAGCGCAAGTCAATGCCAATATCCTAAAGCTCAATCAAGCCCCAAGCGGTCATTACCAAGTTAATGTCAACAAAACAGGTCAGCTGGTTGACATCACTCAATTGGTGTACCAAGGCGTGGCAGGTAATTTGGCAGGCAATGGTAAAATCAAACTTGCCAGCGGTAATCAGCCGTTAGCTTGGCAAATCAATGCCAAAACCAACCATTTAAATGCCCACAGCATTTTAAATAGCATTCCGCTGCAAGACTTGACAGGCAATGTGGTGGCCAGCGGCACCCAGCAACAACTCCGTCAAGCCAATCGAGCAGTCGTGACCCGTCATGATGTCACTATCAACCAAATTGACATGACAGGGGATTTATTGGGCGCCAACAATAGCAAAAAACACTTAGCATTGAAAGGCACAGGCAAAGTACGTGCCGATGTACTAGGCAATAAGTTATCTTATATCGCCGCCAAATTTGATGGTAGCCTTAATGCGCCAAACGTACCCGCAGGCTCATTTAAATTTGATATTGCAGGCACGCCACAACAGCTCAAAATTAATCAATTTAGTCATCAAGGTAAAGAAGGCTACATCAACGCCAACGGTAGCATTGATATTACCAATGGTACCGGCTGGCATATCAATGCTGACATGAAAAATTTTGATGCCAGCTATTTTGTGCCAAGTCTGCCAAGCCAAATCACCGGTACCATCAATACCGATGGCTATTGGCGGGCAGGCGCTCAGTACATTCATATCGCCAATATGAATCTCAAAGGCAGACTAAAAAATCAACCCTTGATAGCAACGGGTCAATTGACCGCAAAACTGAATTTGCCAAAAGACCTAAGCACTCTGCGCCAAGTCATTGAAAATAGCGCCAATGGTCAAAAATACGGACAAATCCGCCGTCTTATTGAAAGTCTGCAAGCCAATAATCTGCTGGTGCAATGGGGCAGTAATCGCATCACCGCCAATGGCAACCAAAACCAACTGGTGACCAGTGTCGATATCAGCACACTTAATCAGCTAATGCCACAGCTAAAAGGTATCGTTAAAGGCGGTATTGTCTTAACCCAAGATAACAACCAAGGACTGCCTAATATCTATGTGGATTTAGTCGGGCGTAACATTTCACTGCCAAACTTTGTGGTACTCGATGCCAAAGTCACCGGCAAATTGGTCAATCTCGCCAAATCACCCAGTCAGTTGCAGTTGACTGCAACGGGTATCAATATCGCCAATCAACCGCTGCGCTCTGTGCAACTGTATTTTAACGGGACCCAGGACAATCACACCTTGGATGTCAAAGCAGATAGTACTAAAGGACAAGTACAAGCGACACTCAAAGGTCGTATCGATCTTGCCAAAAAACAGTGGTCGGGTATGCTCGGTAATGGACAAATTGGTACCAAATATGCCAAGTTGCAACAGTTACAACCCGCCCAGATGCTATTTGGCTGGCAAAACCTGAATGTACAAATGGCGGCACACTGCTGGCAAATGGTGGGTCAAAACGGCAGTCTGTGTCTAAAAAACAACCTTGTGGTCAGTAATGGGCAAGGCAATGTCGATGTCAGCGTGCAACAAATTGATAGCCAAATTTTCTCTGTGGTGATGCCGCGTGATATCGCTTGGTCAGGAAAGCTCAACGGCACCGCACTCGTTCATTGGCAGAAGAACCAACGACCCAGTATCAATGCCAGCTTCTTCACCGATAACGGGGTATTTGGTACCGCCCCACAAACCCCTGAAGAAAATCCAACGACCATTGCCTATGAGCGTATCAGTGTCATCGCCCGTTCAACTGCAGAAGGGCTAAAACTTCGCGCAGATATCAAAACCGCCAATGGCGCGGGCAATGGTTATTTGGATGCTACCGTCAATCCCTACATACAGTCAAAACCGATTTCAGGCACCATTGTTTTTCAAGATATTGACTTGGCGGTATTTAAACCTTTCTTCCCATCGTTTGAACGCTTGACCGGTAATGGTCTAGTAGCAGGTAAAATCAGTGGTTCACTCATGCAGCCCAAATTTGTTGGCGATATTGAGCTACAAGATGCCGGTCTTAGCATCACAGGTGTGCCGATGCGCTTTGACAAGATTAATGTGTTATCGCACGTGGCAGGCAATCAAGCCTCTATTGATGGGTCTTTTGCCAGTGCAGGCGATGGTCAAGGCACCATTACAGGTACAGTTGACTGGACACGCGAGCTGCAAGCCAAGCTGAAGCTGCAAGGTAAAGCGCTGCAAGTGAGTCAGCCACCGGCGATTTCTGCCATTATTAATCCAATTTTTGATGTGATTGTCAAACCTAGCCAGCGCTACGTGAATATCGTCGGCGTGATTGATGTGCCTCGTGCGACCATTCGCCCCCCTGAAACCACAGGCAATGTGGTCAGCAAATCCCCAGATGTTAACGTGATTGATAGACGCTTGATGGGTCAGATTGATGACGTGCTAAAAGTCACCCAACCTTGGAATATCAACGCAGATGTGGGTGTAGATCTCGGCGAGCGCGTCAGCTTCCAAGGTTTTGGCGCACGCTTACCATTGGCGGGTGCACTGCATATCACCCAGCGCGGCCAAGGCACCATGAAAGCAGAAGGCGTGGTGCAAGTATCACGCCGCTCAAAAGTCGAAGTGTTTGGGCAAAGCTTGAATCTAAACTTTGCGCAAGTTCGGTTCAATGGTGAAGTGATGAAACCACTGCTAAACGTAGAGGCAGTAAAAGATGTGCAAGGCGTACAAGTGGGTGTCAAAGTCAAAGGCAGTGCCAGTGCGCCAAGTATCACCGTATTCAATAATGGCGGACTTAGTGAACAGCAGGCGATGAATGCGTTGGTGACGGGTAGCCTAAATAACAATTCAGGTCAAAATACCAACGAACAAGACTTTAGAAACCGCGTCAACAATACCATTGCTGCAGCAGGGTTAAGTTATGGCTTAAGCGGGACGCGCAAATTTACCAACCAAATTGGTCGGGCGTTTGGGTTGCAGCGTTTGACGTTAGATGCCAATGGCTCGGGCAATGACACTTTGGTCAGTCTAACGGGGTATATCACGCCAGACTTGTTTATACGGTATGGGGTAGGCGTGTTCACCTCGCAGCCTGAGCTCAGTATGCGTTATCAATTAACAAGACGCTTATACATTGAGGCTAAATCCGCCATCAATAACTCTGTCGATTTGATTTATAACTGGCGCTATTGACGGGTTAACAACACAAGCTAATAACAAAGACCAATAAAAAAGGCTGAGTTAATGCTCAGCCTTTTTTGGTTTCACTGTTTGTTGGTTTCACTGTTTTTTAGCTTAAGTTTTTGTTAAGGACACCAATTACGGACGCCATAAAACAGCACTTGCGCCTGTTTGATACAGCGATTGAGATAATCTTGCTTACTTTGTACTTCTGTGGGGTCAAATTTGAGCCATTTATACACCCAAGAAAAATACATATTCACGCCCATATCCGCAATCAATAGGCGCACTTCTTGATTTAAATGACCAAAGGCAGGCTGCATGGCCAAATCATCGGTCATGATTTGCGCGAACAAGCTGATTTGCTCATCGAGTGCATTTTGCACAGCTTGGTTGCCACCATAGCGTTCAGAGACAATAAAGTGCCAGTGCAATGACGCGTGCTCCACACTTTCCAAAAAGAAACGTACGCTTGAGGCAATTTGACCTTCATGCGTTCGGGTACGACCCAGCTGCAAATGATCGCGCAGATTTTGCAGCGTGTGACCGAGTTCTTCATTGACTAAGCACTTGCCAAGCTCATCGATATCTTGAAAATGTCGATAAAAAGCCGTCGGCACTACGCCCACTTCGCGGCTAATCTGACGAAGTGAGATCGACGAAAACGCATGCCCTGACCTCGATAACTGAAGCACCGATTGAAAAAAGGCTTGACGGGTTTGGCGTTTTTGCAAGTCACGGCTAGTCATTAGGTATCCAATCAGCGGGTTAAATAAGGAAAAATATTCTAAGCCGAAAACGCCAAATATACAATCGTTGACGATTGACGATAAGTGATGATGTCTAAATATTCACCGACCAATTGCCTTTTAACGCTTGCGCGAGCCGATAGGCTTCATGATCATTCATGCCAGTCAGCATGTCTAAAATACACAATATATTTTGATAAACATCATCCCCTAATTGCCGACTAACATTGCTTAAATGGGCATTTAATAGATTAAGCAGTCGTAATTGTTCAAACTGAGAAATACTGTCTGCTGAATTACCCGTCAACGCGAGCGGCATAAACGCATCAAGTAGCGTATGTAAACAGCGGTTTGACATGATTTCAACGCGTACCTTGCTCGGATGTTGAAAAATACGGGTATTGGCTAGGTTTTTGGCTTCACTGATACTACTTTTTACGTTATTGGGACAGTAGTCAAATAAGCTGCCCGTCAGCTCACCTGCCAATAAGGCGGCTTGGTTGGCAACAAAGGCATCAGTGACTTTGTCCACCAATCGCCGCATTGCTCGCCCTCGTAGCGCGGCTAATTTTTGGCTGATAGGCGCATTGGTTGTGACTTCAGGCGGTACGCCAAGCCGTTTACCGACGAGTTTGAGAAGTAGTGGCTCAACTTCATGATAGTCTAACATACCCAGTAAAATCCCATCTTCCAAATCAATCAGCGCATAACAGATATCATCGGCGGCTTCTAGCAAATAAGCCAATGGATGACGTGCGTAACCCCTTTGGGTCTTGGGTAGTCGCAGCTGCTCCGCCAAATCCTGTAAATACGGCGCTTCACTTTCAAAACAGCCAAATTTCTTGAGCGTTAAGGGCGAGGGCAGTGTATCACTGTCGCTGATTGAATTGATAGGCGTGGAAAGATAAGGGTATTTCATAAAAGCGCCCAGCGTTGCCGCTGTCAAGCGCATGCCACCTTCATCAGGATGATGCTCGTTACGGGTCAGCAGGCGAAAGCCTTGCGCATTGCCTTCATATGCTAATAAATCTATTTGCTGGCGTGGGGTAAGCCGCCTTAGATATTGGCGCTGGGCAGGCTGAAAAAACCAATCTCGAATCGCCTGCTCACCTGCATGCCCAAACGGGGGGTTACCGATATCATGCGCCAAACAAGCTGCTTGCACAATGACCCCCATATCCGACATGGTAAAGCCGCTTGGCAGGTCATTACCAAGCTTCTCCGCGCTCATCATCCCTAGCGAGCGACCAATACAAGACACTTCAAGCGAATGGGTTAAGCGGGTATGAATACCCATCTCATGGGTTAACGGATGCACTTGGGTTTTTTGATTCAATTGGCGAAAAGATTGCGAAAAAACCAGCCTGTCATAGTCCTTATGAAATGCCGTCCTTGACGTCTTGGATTGGGTGAACTGATTGCCATGATAGATAGATTTGGCAGATAACAGCGCTTGCCATTGCTTGTGTGTATTTTTTTTCATTATTGTTTTCAGTCATAAAGATAAAAAGCGGATTCTTGGAATTAGCTAACTAGCTAACTGATTCTAGCTAGATAATTGATTATTAACAAGTTTAGATAAAATTTTTTTCAAGTGTTTGATGACACTATACCATTAATCGCAAAAAATGACCAAATAGGAATTTTTCTGATAAAACAATTGTGTAATTTTTTATTATTGTTATAATTTAGTAACAAATACAGTGTAGAATGTAACCACTATAAGATAAATGTAATATTTGATTACCTTTGTAAATTGCTTTTGTGGCAGTACAACCCATAGCTTTAGCCCACGGTTGTTTGCTAAAAAAAGTAACACAATGAAATTTAAACAGTTAAATTTCAAATTTTTTAGGATACAAGTTATGATCCATCAAGTGAACGATACTAACGATACCGATGATAGTGTAGAAATGACGCGCCATCAATCCAAAGTCAACATTCATAGTGTTGTGCTGGTGATTATGGTAGCGCTTGTGGTGACATTTTTGATGGTGGTGGGGGTCAGCTATCTGTATGAAGCCAACAACTTAAAAGGACAGTCATCAAAATATTTTTGTCCGTCAGCTGCTGCGGTACAAATGGGTATATGCGTTAAGAGCTAATAGTGGGTTTGCTATTAGGCGTGATTTGCTATTGTACGTGAATGGCTATTATATTTGCCGACTGGGTCAACCCAGTCGGTTTTTTAATGCTTAAATTCAAGGGCTTTGAATTAAAATGCTTTTAATTGAAACGCTTTGAATTAAAGCGTTTTGAGCTGATAAATGCCGGCAAAAATTTGCCCCATTTTTTTATATTTGAGTGGCTCAAGTGATGCGGTGAATGATTCCAACAACTGTGTGTGATCTTGATCGCTTTCGATATACAGTAATGTCTGCGGATGAATTAACTGATGGTTTATTAACCCATGCAAGATTGTATCCCATAACGCTAGTTGATAAGGTGGGTCGATAAACACCACATCAAACGGCTCGGTGTTTGCCAGTTGTGGTAAGGCTTGTTGTATTGTAGCTTGCATTGTCACAATTTTTGTATCAGCAATCCCTAACAGGGCTTGGGTGGCTTTAATGTGCCTACATTGCTCATGGTTAGGCTCGATAGAAGTTAACTGCTTGGCACCCCGCGACAAGGCTTCAAAACCGAGCACTCCACTACCAGCACAGCAATCTAGTACCTTGGCATTGACTAACTCATCGGCAAGCCAGTTGAATACTGTCTCTCGGACACGGTCAGGCGTGGGTCGTAACCCATCGGCATCGATAAACGCTACCAAACGGCGACGATACTCCCCGCCGATGATACGCACGTGAGAAACTGGCGGGGATTTGGTGGCTTTATTGGGTCGTTTGCTAATTTTGGACATCATAGTTTGGAAATCATAGTTTGCACATCTACATTACGTCAGTCAGCGCCACCCACTGCAGTGAGTTTGGCGGTATTGGGTTTTGCGATAATAGGTTTACCCGACAAAACTAACGCTTCACGTTGCAATTTGGCGGCTTGTTTTTCGGCGTTGATTTTGACAAGTTCTTCAGGCGACGGTGGCACAATCGGGTTTTTGATTTTATCAATGAGCCAATAATCCATCATTTTACGCACAATCGGTGCTACCCAGCCACCATGACGCCCATTTTCTACGATGACGGCAATGGCAATTTGCGGGTTTTCTACCGGGGCGAAACCAACAAACCAGCCATGGTCCCAGTGGCGCGAGTCAAGCGCGGCTTCGTTATAGCGTTTACCTTGTGCGATAGATTTGACCTGCGCTGTGCCTGTTTTGCCAGCGATGCGATAAGTTGGGGTATAAATATTATGCGCTGTGCCTTTTTTGACCACATCTTCCATGGCTAGGTGCATACGCTGCCAATCATTGGGATTACCGTTGTATTGAATTTTCCCATCGGGCTTTTCAATGGGGGTGATATGTTCGGCACCGGTGGATTTTTTGAGCAGATGGGGGGTCAAATGCTGTCCATCGCTGGCTAACATGGCGATACCGTTGGCAATCTGTAATGGAGTCGCCAAAAAATACCCTTGCCCGATACTCACAGAAATGGTTTCCCCAGGCAACCAGGCTTTTTTGTAGGTTTTCATTTTCCACTCAGTAGAAGGGTAGACGCCGGTTTTTTCTCCCGGCAAATCAATCCCTGTTTTGCTACCAAAATTAAAACGCGTCATCCAATCATGAAGCCGGTCAATACCGAGTTGATAAGACAGCTTGTAGTAGTAGGTATCGACAGATTCGACCACGGATTTATGCAAATTGACGTTACCATGCCCCGATTTTTTCCAGTCACGAAATTTATGGCTATCGCCAGGCAGACTAAAATACCCCGGATCATAAATACTACTGTCCCATCCCATGATGCCGTAATGAATCCCTGCCAAACCCTCAATCGGTTTGATAGAAGAACCCGGGGGATATTGCCCTTGTAGCGCGCGATTGTACAGTGGCATGTCGGGGTCTTGTTGCAGCGCCTTGTATTCTCTGCTACTAATCCCAGTGATAAAGGGGTTGGGGTCAAAACTTGGGTTGCTGACAAAGGCTAAAATCTCGCCAGTGTTCGGGTCAATCGCCACTGCGGCGCCACGTTTGCCATTTAACAAATCGCTGGTCAATTTTTGCAAGCCATAATCAAGGCTTAGATAAATATCATTGCCGGGAATGGGCGGTTTGGTATCGAGTTTTTTGATGATATCGCCATAAGCATTGGTTTCAATTGATTGATAACCGGGTTTGCCCAGTAGCAGCGATTCGTAATATTTTTCAATCCCTGTTTTACCAATCAGATCGGTACCTGCATACAGCTTTTTATCCAGCTTTTTACTGTCGTTGTCGCTGATACGCCCAACATAGCCAATCACATGGGCAAACAAATCACTGTAGGGATAGGTGCGCGTGAGTTTACTTTGAATCGTCACGCCTTTAAAAAACGGTTTGCGTTCACTAAACTGGGCAACTTGCTGTTCGGTGAGTCCGATTTTAATGGTAACAGGTTCGTTTTTACTTTTTTTAAGGGCTTTTGAAGCTTCGCTGATTTCTTCAGGTGTCAACTGAAAAATCGGAGTGAGTAGTGCCAAGGTATTGTCAGGATTGTCAATTTCATCAGGACTGATGACAGCGGTAAAAACAGGCTGGTTATCTGCCAAAATCACGCCGTTACGGTCATAAATGTAGCCGCGGCTGGGCGGCGCAGAAACTAGCTTGATACGATTATTGTCAGACTGGGTGACGTACTGGTCGTGGGTATAAATTTGTAGATAAGCATAGCGTACAATCAAGCCCACCAAGCCCAAAAAAACAAACACCGATGCCAAAATTACCCGGCGGCGAAAGATGAGATTTTCACGTTGCATATCTGAAGAATGGGGTGGTTTCATAAGCGGGTAACAGCAATTAGAACGGTTTTAAAAAGGGTCGCGGTGCGATGAACGTTTAGCTTAATGCAAATTTAGGGATATCACCCAGCTACTAAGCTACTAACTATAAGCTCCTAGATGGGTGGCTTAAGTATGGGTGGCTTAAATCTGATGGCTTCAGTCAAAATTTAAGAGCGATATACTAGCATAAAATGTGGCAAATTAGCATGCCCAAATCCTGTCAAAATCGCAAATAACTAACGGCTGCTGACAAAAAAATGTATCAAATTATGATAGCAGCATTGACGGCAATATGGATGATAACATAGGGAATCAAAACCGCTAAAAATATAACTTCTTCAGGCAAAATATATCTTTCTGTGCTAAAATCTAGCAGTTTGAACGCACCCTTATTAACGCACTTATATTATAGACGTTTTTAAGCAAACCTTATAATGTCATCTCGGTTTTATTGTCCTTTGATTTTAGCTTTTTCACCATGTGAGCTTTTTTGATATGTTTGCAGAAATTTGGCACAAGCTTGCAACCCATCCGCAATTTTTCGCCATGCTGACCATTCCATTTGTGACAGCAGTCGTGACTTGGGCGCATGTATGGATGGCGCTCAAGATGCTATTTTATCCCATTCATTTTTGGGGGATTAAGATTCAAGGCTTCCCAGGCGGCGGTATCGGCTGGCAGGGCATTGTGCCACGCAAAGCGGGTAAAATATCTGGGATTATCGTTGACCAAACTTTATCCAAGCTTGGCTCGCTCGATGAGTTTTTCCAAGCCATGCACCCTGAAGAAGTGGCGGATTTTATCAGCCAAACCATGAACCAAAACTTGGATTTGCTGATTGATGAAATCATGAATGAGCGCTCGGCAACGCTATGGGCGAATCTGCCTTTTGCTGTCAAACGCCGTATCTATGCCTATGGACACGAGCAATTGCCAGCTATCATGAAAAATCTGGTGCTCGACTTGACCTACAATGTCGAAAACTTGGTTGATATGCGCGAGATGATTGTCAACAAGATGGAAAGCGACCGTGCGCTGATGGTGCGGATGTTTCTAAAGGTAGGTCAAAAAGAGATTAATTTTATTTGGCATATCAGTGCGCTGATTGGGTTTGTATTTGGTATTTTGCAGATGGCGATTTTTTGGTTTGTGCCGCAGCATTGGACGGTGCCGTTTTTTGCCGCGATTTGGGGGCTGTTGACCAACTGGATTGCCATCTGGATGGTATTTAATCCGATTGAACCGCATTATTATCGCTATCCCAAATTTTTTAGTTTTAGCAAATCGCTGCCGTTTATTCGCTTTGAAAAACCGCATATGGGACAATTTAACTGGCAAGGTGGTTTTATGAAACGCCAGCCTGAGGTCTCTGAGGTGTTTGCTGAGATTGTGGTCAAAGATTTGGTCACGCTCAAAAATATCATGTATGAAATGATGTATGGCAGCCGTGCGATGCAAACGCGTGAGCTGATTAAAAAACACCTAAACCCAATGCTGGAATCACAGGTGATTCAAACGAGCTTGAGATTTGGTTTGGGTCGTAAAGAATTTGGTCAGCTCAGACACGTGATTATTGATAAGTCAATTGCAGCGACCATGGTGCCGATGAGTAATCCTGAGCTTAACCTTAGCCGCGCAGAAAAAATCTTTGGGCTGTTTCGAGACCGAATTCGCGCATTGACGCCCAATGAATTTCAAAATCTGTTGCGTCCTGCCTTTCGTGAAGATGAATTAACACTGATTATTTTGGGCGGTGTGACAGGGTTTTTGGCGGGCTGGATACATTTGATATTGGTGTTTTATTAATTTTACCCATTTTTTTGGTGAAAATTCTACAGTGTGATAACCACTACAGCGATAGGAGCAGTGGGTATGTTAATTACTGAATTGGGCTATTTTGCGCTTATTTCAGCCTTGGTGATTGCCATTTTACAGGTTATTTTGCCAGCAGTCGGGGTGTTTAAACACCAACCTGCTTGGCAACGACTGGCGGGAAGTTTTGCCATTGCTCAGTTTTTGGCAACCGGTACGTCATTTTTGTGCCTGATGTATGGGTTTTATGCCAATGATTTTACGTTGATTTATGTCGCCAATCAGTCAAATTCTTTGCTGCCTTGGTACTATCGCCTATCCGCCACGTGGGGCGGGCATGAAGGCTCACTGTTATTGTGGGTCACCATTTTGGCGACTTGGGGCGCGGCGGTGGCTGTTTTTAGTCGAAGCTTGCCGCTTGCCATGCGCGCACGCGTGTTGGTGATTATAGCCTTTGTGCAAATGATGATGCTAAGCATGGTGATTTTTGTGTCGTCACCTTTTAATCGCAGTCTACCCAGCATCCCAGTGGATGGCAAAGATTTGAATCCACTACTGCAAGATCCTGGATTAATTTTTCATCCACCGATGCTGTATATGGGCTATGTGGGCGCGGTGGTACCGTTTGCCTTTGCCATGGCAGCATTGTGGGCAGGTCGGTTAGATGCGGTGTGGACGCGTTGGTCGCGTCCTTGGACACTAGCGGCTTGGTGCTGTTTGACCTTAGGGATTGTGTTTGGCTCAATGTGGGCATACAACGAGCTTGGTTGGGGCGGCTGGTGGTTTTGGGACCCTGTGGAAAACGCGTCGTTTATGCCTTGGCTCGGTGGGGTCGCATTATTACACTCATTGGCAGTTACCGAAAAGCGCGGCGTGTTCAAAGCTTGGACGATTATGTTGGCGATTTTCACTTTTGCCTTGAGTTTATTGGGTACGTTTTTGGTACGTTCGGGGGTCATTACCTCGGTTCACTCATTTGCCGCAGATCCCACCCGCGGTCTGTTTATCCTAGTGATTTTGGGCGTGGTAATCGGTGGCGGTCTGGCGATGTTTGCGTGGCGTGGTTGGCGCTTGACCCAAGAAAGCCATTATCAGCTTAAATCTCGTGAGACATTATTGGTCATCAATAACATTATTATATTAGTCGCAACCATCGTGGTGGTGATTGGCACACTTTACCCAATGCTGGCCGATGCGTTAAAACTGGGTCAAGTATCGGTGGGAGCGCCCTATTTTAATGCGTTATTTGTGCCGTTAACTTGGTTGTTATTGTTGTTTTTAGCCATTGGACCTGTCAGCCGTTGGAAAAAAGACACCCGTCCATTGTTAGGTATAGGCTTGGCGATTTTAGCCAGTTGTTTTGTGTTAGCCGGGGTTTTAAGCTATTTCTTGGTCAGTAGCATTAACATCAATATCTTTATGTCAGCGGCATTGTGTTTATGGGTGTTGGTATGGATGGTGATTGATATCAAAGACAAAACCCGTAACGCGCGCTCGCTGGGCGCTGGGCTAAAACGTCTGCACATGGGCTATTGGGGAATGCAGCTGGCGCATTTGGGTATTTTGCTATCCGTGATGGGCATTGCCATTACCACAAGCTTAAGTATCGAAAAAGACATTGCCATGCAAAAAAACCAATCGGTTGAAGTACAAGGTTACCAGTTCACGATGGATGAGCTAAAAAAAATCCGCGGTGCCAACTTTGATGCCACCCAAGCGGTGGTCAGTGTTCGTAAAAACAACCAACTGGTTGCCACCCTTTATCCAGAAAAACGCCATTATGTGGTCAGTCAAATGCCCATGACCGAAGCGTCTATCCAGTACAACCCATTAAGAGATATCTACATGGCAATGGGTGAGCCGATTTTGGACGCCAATCAAAGCGAAGCCGATGCCAATAAATGGGCGGTGCGTATCTATATCAAACCTGGCGTACGCTGGGTGTGGTGGGGTGGTTTTGTCATTGCACTGGGTGCGACTTTAAGTATGTTTGATAAACGCTATCGTAAACTGCCGAGACTTGCTGATATAAGTGATGATAAGTCGGGGAATTTGGCAGCGATTAACACCCCAGCGGCAATCGCCCCCGTGTTAGTAAAAAATGACAGTGAATTAGGTCAGGAGAGTGCTCATGGCAATGCGTAAAAGACAACTTTGGTTTTTGATTCCTTTGGTGCTTTTTTTGATTATCATTGCGCTGTTTTATACACGGTTGGGCAAAGATACCACGGTAGTGACCAACACCTCGCTCAATCGCGCTTTGCCAAGCTTTAGCTTACCGTCTTTGGGTAACTCATCACAAATGATTACCCAAGCACAGCTACCCAAACAGCCTTTTTTACTCAATGTATGGGCGTCTTGGTGTGTGACTTGTAAAGTTGAACACCCGTTTTTATTGCAAATGTCAAAAGCCGGCGTACCGATTGTTGGGGTCAATTATAAAGATGAAACCAAAGACGCGCTTGATTATCTTAACACCCATGAAGACCCATTTACCCTCAATGTGCAAGATAAAGAAGGTAATTTTGGCATTGATTTGGGTCTGACAGGTGTGCCAGAGTCATTTGTGGTTGATGGCAAAGGCAATGTGCGCCAGCATATCTTGGGTGAAATCAACGAAGAGCGCTACAACAAACAAGTATTGCCTTGTATGACTGCGCTACGTGAACAAGCCGCCGATGCTAAAATCCGTGAGGTGTGCCAATGAGTATCACATTTGCAAAAATTCTTCATTTGATAGTCAGGGCGATGGCTATGGTGTTGCTAGTCGCAGGGTTATCCATGTCTGCTTGGGCAAACATTGATACCTACCAATTTGACAACCCGCGCCAAGAAGCCCAGTATCGTGCGCTCATTGAAGAATTTCGTTGTCCAAAATGTCAAAACCAAAACTTGGCAGGTTCCGATGCGCCAATTGCACAAGATTTAAAACAAAAGACTTATGACATGGTCAAAGACGGTCGTTCCGACGCTGAAATTCGCCAGTATATGAATGAGCGTTACGGTGACTTTATTAGCTATAAACCACCTGTGCGCCCATCCACCTGGATTTTATGGTTTTTTCCGCCTGTGTTGTTGGTGTTTGTGATGCTGGCTTGGTTTATTCGTAACCGTAATTCGTCAAAACGTGCCGCTGTCATCGCCAACCCCATAGAAGACGGCTATGCGCCACTCTCAGCCGCCGAACAACAGCGATTACAAGACTTGTTAAACGCCAATGATAACGCTGCCAATGCTAAAACTAGTGAAATCAATCAAGCAGCGGCTAAGGAAAATTAATGTCAACGCTAATTATTTTTATCATTGTTGCGCTTCTGTTTGCTATCACGCTTGCGGTATTTATTTTGTTACCTTGGTTGCAAACCCAAGACCATCACGTTATTGCCAATCGCGCTGATAATCAGCTACTAACGCTCAATATTGAAGTATTTAAACAACGGTTGGTAGAACTTGATACTGATTTTGACGAGGGTCAAATCGATGAGGCGACTTATCAAACTCAAAAACTGGCGTTAGAGCGTCAATTATTAGACATCAGTGACAATCAAGATACCAGCCATTTTACCCCCAATTGGAAAAGCCGTCTGATAGTTATCATCTGGATTCCACTATTATCTGCGATGGCTTATGTGATGATTGCCGACCGCACGCCCGTCTATCAGTTATGGGATGCACAAAATCGCTTGGGACAAGTCGCGGATGATTTACTGACCGCAAAAATCGATACGCCACCTGAATGGGCGACCAAAGACAGCGTGGGACTTATTAGTACCATGCAAACCAACGTGCATCATCATGCCACCGATCCGCTACGTTGGTTTCGTCTCTCTGAAGTGTTTGTAGCCTTGCAAGCACCCGAGCAAGCGATTGAAGCCTTGGCAAGGGCGTATCGTCTCAATCCTGATGATGAAAAAATCGCCATCACCTACGCGCAAACCAGCTTTTTTACCCAAGGCGGGGTAATGGATGACAAAACCCGTCAGGTGGTTGAGCATATTCTAGCCAAAAGTCCCAAACACCAAGGCGCACAAATGCTGATGGCAATGGGCGAAATGCGAGCGGGTAACTACGCGCAGTCTCGAAAATGGGTAGAATTGCTACGCAGCGAAATCCAAGCGCGTCCTGGCGATCATACCCAAGCCTTAAGCAGCTTATCTGAACTTGAGCAGACTATCAACCAGCGGGAAGCCCAAGGCAAGCAGGCGATTACAGTCAATGTCAAAGTCACCCCTGAGATATTAGGGCGGGTGAAAAAAGGCGAAAGCTTATTTGTTAATGTGCGTAAGATGGCAGGTGGTCCCCCTGTTGCTGCCAAAAAACTGTCAGCAGATACTTTAACTATCAATGGTATGGCAATTAACATCAGCGATAACGACAGCATCATGCCGACGATGACCTTAAGCTCGGCGATTAGCACGAATGAGCCATTAGTGATTACTGCCCGGGTTAGTGCCTCAGGTGACGCCATGCCGCAAAGTGGTGACTTGACGAGTAACCCCGTACCGCTAGAGAAAACGGCTGACTCGACAACGGTATTGATTGATAAAATCGTGCCTTAAATCATAATAAAACTCCCTTGATTGAATAGGGGCTTAATTGAATAGGGGGTGGGTTAAATTTTGCCACATTTTTATTTTTAATACCCCTATCAATTTAAATTATTTTGCAAAAATTGCTTGAGATTTTAGCGGTTAACGAGTATTGTTAACCCAGTATTTCAAAACTGTTAGTTATTCGAACACACCATTTGTGGGTCTTTTTTGCTATTGCAGTAATGAGATAGGGCGATTTTAATAATTTCGACTTAAGGAATAGGTTTATGAAGCGTATTATTCTTTTAGGGCCACCTGGCGCTGGTAAGGGTACCCAAGCACAAATCATCACCAAGGAATTTAATATTCCACAAATTTCAACAGGTGATATGCTACGTGCCGCTATCAAAGAAGGTACTGAGCTTGGCAAACAAGCCAAAAGTATCATGGATGCCGGTGGACTTGTCTCAGATGATTTAATTATCAACCTAGTTAAGGCCCGTATTGCGCAGCCAGATTGCGCCAACGGCTGTATTTTTGATGGCTTTCCGCGTACCATTCCACAAGCGCAAGCGTTAGCAGATGCAGGCGTACACATTGATAACGTGGTAGAAATTGCAGTACCTGATGAAGACATCGTGTCTCGTTTGTCAGGTCGTCGCTCTCATCCTGCTTCAGGTCGCGTGTACCATGTGGTCTATAATCCACCCAAAGTGGCAGGTAAAGATGACGAAACCGGTGAAGATTTGGTTCAGCGTGAGGATGATAAAGAAGATACCATCCGCGATCGTTTAGCGACTTATCATAACCAAACAGAAGCTTTGGTTGGTTTTTATCAAGACTTGGCAAAATCGGGTCAAAACGCGCCTCGTTATGCCAAATTTGATGGTACACAAGCGATTGATAAAGTCAGTGAGCAAGTCCTTGCCGAATTAAAAGCATAATGAAACGCATCAATGGGCTTTTAGGTAAGCTAAATAAAAAAAGCTGAAATCGAAATTTCAGCTTTTTTTATAATTAAATAAATTTTATAACTAAATCAGTCTCAATAAAAAAGCCAATTCAATGTGAATTGGCTTTTTTAATGCAACAAACAATTAAGCAGTTTTAAGGGCTTTAATTGCTTTGTTTAAGCGGCTTTTATGACGTGCTGCTTTGTTTTTGTGAATCACGCCTTTGTCAGCAATACGGTCAATCACTGGAACTGCTTTTTTGTAAGCTTCAGTCGCTGCGTCGTAGTTTTTATCTTCAACGGCTTTTACCACATGTTTGATGAAAGTACGAACCATAGAACGTTGTGATGCTTTTAATTGACGACGTTTAACGTTTTGACGAGCGCGTTTGCGAGCTTGTGCAGAATTTGCCACGTAAATCTCCTTGGATTTGCAATATAAATCGATCTGTTAGTAAGTGAGCAGCCATTCGCTTATTACAGACACGGGTAGTTAGGGTTGCTTGAATCCTTGAATCACTAGACACGGAAACACAATTAACGATATCAAGCGGATTTAAAGCCCGCTATTTTAGCAAACTCACGCTACAATAACAACTTACTTCGGCAGATTATTCAGCGTATTTCGTCTATTGGCTAAAAAACCATCGCGCAATGCCCACCAACGCTGAAAAAAACGTATTTGTAGGTGAAAGTTTTGATTATCTGTGATTAAATAAAATGACATTAAAAACTCATAAAATATTCATACTGAGGTCATTGTTTTATGCAGCGCACAGCATTAATCATCGGTGCAACCGGCTTGGTAGGCAATTCACTACTGACCCAGCTTGGCAGTTTGTATCAAAAAGTCATTATCATTGCGCGCTCTCAGCCAAAAGGGTTGAGTGATTCGATGCATTTTTACCAGCTCAAAGATTTTAATCAAATGCATGAATTTGTGTCTGCGCTGTCGATTGGTAAAGACACCGATGCTTTTAGCTGTCTGGGTACCACTATTAAGGAAGCGGGTAGCGAAGCCGCCTTTCGACAAATCGATTTTACCTATAATGTCGAATTTGCAAAAGCTTGCAAACAAAAAGGCGTAGAACGGTTTTTTTTGTTATCGGCGATGGGCGCTAATGCCGACAGTCGCTTTTTTTATAACCGTATCAAAGGTGAGCTTGAGACCGCGATTGGCAATTTAGGCTTTCAAGAATTGGCAATTTTTCGTCCCTCTTTACTGCTTGGCAAACACAATGATCGTAAACTTGAAACCATCGCGCAGACGGCGTACAAACTTATCAAACCTATTGTGCCTAAAAAACTGCCTGTCCGTCCCATAGAAGCGGATAGGGTGGCGATGGCAATGGCGCTGGTGAGTAACAATTGGCACATCAAACATACTTATGAAAAATCTGCTAATCGCGTCGATACCGCCAAAAAAACCCAAGTTATCAGTAACGGTGACATGCTAGCGATGACGCGGTTTAGAAACTAACCTTTCCAAGAAAACGATTGATTTAAGGAACGATGATGAGCGACATGACCTTACAAAATTTTATTACCTGCGATTTATTAGATGATAATCCAGAATGTCAAGTTTGTGCACCCAACATGGAAGGCAAACGCTTTTTTAGCTATGGCGGTAACACAAAATTTGGCGGTGAAGTGGTAACCGTCAAATGCTTTGAAGACAATAGCCGGGTTAAAGAGCTGTTGGCCACGCATGGCAAAGATGAGAAAGGCAATGGCAAGGTTTTGGTGGTAGACGGTGGGGCATCAATGCGCTGCGCGTTGTTAGGTGATATGATTGCACAAAGTGGTGTTGATCATGGCTGGGCTGGCGTGATTGTG
Organism: Moraxella sp. CTOTU49097; assembly: GCF_032064105.1. Lineage (NCBI taxonomy): Bacteria > Pseudomonadati > Pseudomonadota > Gammaproteobacteria > Moraxellales > Moraxellaceae > Moraxella > Moraxella sp. CTOTU49097. The sequence continues at coordinate 80,055 of NZ_DAMBOA010000008.1, forward strand.
TATGGCTGTGTGCGAGATGTAGATGATATGGGCAAAATGCCAATCGGCGTACAAGCGCTCGGCGCCATTCCCCGCAAATCTAATCGCAAAGGGGTAGGCGATGTAGGCGTGACGCTAAATTTTGGCGGAATGACGATAAATAATGGCGACTTTGTGTATGCCGATAACAATGGCATGATTGTAAGTAAGACATCATTGCTTTAATGAGCTAAGTTAAGCTTCTAAACTAAAGAGTAGAATAGGTTGGTTAAAAAACCGCATCAATTGTTGATATATTAACTGGTTATGTGGCTTGACTGCGGTAACATCAGCGCATGAAAGCGCGTATTTTTTCTGATTTTTTTATTGTCATATCATTTTGGGAATTATTATGAAACTACATCAAACTTTGCTATCGCTTGCCATCGCCACCGTTATGTATCACGCTGCGCCCGCGCAAGCCGCGCCCGCGCTAACGTATGCTGGCGATAATCCTCATATCGTTAATCTTGCCAATACCAACGCTTGGCTTGAAATAGATACTGAGGCGTACGGGCATAATATTGAAGCGATGCGCGCACATCTAGGTGGTAAATCCCAAATCTGTGCGATTTTAAAAGCCGATGCCTATGGTTTTGGCATTGATAATTTGATGCCTACCGTGATTGAGCATCAAGTGCCTTGTATTGGTATTGCCAGTAACGAAGAAGCCCGTATCGCCCGCAAACACGGCTACAAAGGACGAGTGATGCGGGTGCGTACGGCGACCAACCAAGAAATTGAAGACGGCTTAAAATACAATGTCGAAGAGTTATTTGGTACCCTTAAACAAGCCCAAACTGCCAGTGATATCGCACGAGCAGCGGGCGTGGTCATTAATTTTCATATGGCACTCAACGACGGTGGCATGGACCGTAACGGCTTAGATTTGAGCGTTGAGAAATCTAAACAAGACGCTTTGGCAATTACCAAGCTTAAAAATCTCCACATCGTCGGTATCATGACCCATTTTCCTGTTGAGGATAAAGCCGATGTACAAAAAGGGTTGGCTAGTTTTAAACAAAACACCGATTGGCTGATTAAGACCGCTAAACTCGACCGTAAAAAACTCACCATCCATGCGGCGAATTCGTTTGTGTCGCTGAACGTGCCAGAAGGTTGGTTTGATATGGTGCGTCCAGGGGCGATTTTGTTTGGCGAGCCTTACTTTGAACGTCCAGATTTTAACTACATCATGTCGTTCAAAAGCCGTGTGGCTAGCGTCAATTTCTATCCTAAAGGCTCAACGGTTGGCTATGACCGCACTTATACCTTGACACGAGATAGCTATTTGGCAAATCTACCATTTGGTTATTCAGACGGCTACCGTCGCGCCTTTACCAACAAAGGTCATGTCTTAATTAATGGTCATAAAGTCCCGGCATTGGGCAAAATCTCGATGAATACCACCATGGTCGATGTCACTGATTACCCCGATGTCAAAGCAGGCGATGAGGTGGTTATCTTTGGTAAACAAGGTAGTGCCGAAATCACCCAGTCGGAAATCGAAGATATCACAGGTACACTCTTTACCGAAATCTACGCCAACTGGGGTAACTCAAATCCTAAATTTGTCAAAGCGCAAACCACCAAATCGCTCAAAAAATAACGTCAGCTTGACAAAAAAGCACCGTCAAATTGGCGGTGCTTTTTTTGCATATCACTTTGGTAAAGAACGCTAGATTGCTGCATTGCAGGGATAAAGTGTTAAAGTGTTATTGCCAAAAAGTCTGCTAAAACACTGCTATTTTAGCTTTAATTTTTCAGCAAAAACCCCCACAATAACGTCATTATTTTTCGCCTTTTTAATCAAAAGACTTATAACCAAAAGACCGATAACAATGACGAATGCTACGCACCTACTGTCTCATCTTTCCTTTCGCCTTAACCAATCGTTGTTTGACAATGCTAAGCATGACAAAAAATGGCTGGGCAACTTACAAGGCATGACCCAAGCCTTATGGCTCACTAGCCTTACTAGCAGTGATAGCGGTCAGCAAAACCACCTAAAAGTCGTCGTGACCGGTGACCAAAATCAGCTCAATCAGCTTGAAACAGAGTTGGCATTTAGTGGGGTTGATGCCCATGTGTTTCCTGATTGGGAAACGCTCACCTATGATGAACTGTCACCGCACCATGACATTGTCTCTGAGCGGATTCATTTGCTTACCCATATGCCAACTGATGGTATTTTGCTGATTTCGGTGCAGACCTTAATGCACCGTGTCGCCCCTGCATCATGGTTATTGGGTCAACACTTTGATTTGTCAGTGGGTGACACCTTTGATGTGGCAACCGAACGTCGAAAACTGGCGACCGCGGGCTATCATGCAGTAGATAATGTCTTTGAGCCGGGGGAATTTGCTGTGCGTGGTAGCGTGATTGATTTGTTTGCCATTGGTCAGCCGTTTCCGGTTCGCATTGATTTGTTTGATGATGAGATTGAGAGTATCCGTTTTTTTAACCCACAAACCCAGCGTAGCTTGACCCAAGCGGATTTGGACGAATTAAAAGACAGTGACCCCCATCAATATGTAAAGTTTATGAATAGTCAAAAAAAATCGGGTGAAACCATCGGTAAAATTACTAGCTTTCAGATTTTACCCGCGCGAGAATTTCCCCTGGATGAGGGTAAAGAAACGTTTCGCGCCAATTTTGCCAGCACCTTTGCCAACACATCCGCCCGCCGTTTTGAGCTGTTTAACGATGTGATGAACGGCATTGCACCGGCGGGGGTGGAGTATTATCAGCCATTATTTTTTGACACCGATACTTGGCAAAATGGCTCGGATTTTTTTAGTTATTTGCCCAAAGATAGCTTGTTTATCGTCGATAATCAAATAGAGACGGCTTACCAAAATTTTTGGCAACAAATCCAAACTCGCTACAATGACCGCAGGCACGATATCGAAAAACCGATTGTGGCACCGCAAGATTTGTATCTAGCAGAACATATCTTTAACGAAAAAATTGCCCAATATCCTCGCATTATCACCAGCGAACAACCAATTGATGACACCAAAGCGGGGGCAATCAATGCATTGGTTGACACACCCCCTGATTTAACCGTTGACCATAAACTTGCTGAGCCACTGCAAAGACTGATGGCATTTCGCGAGCAATTTACTAAACCGATATTATTGGTTGCCGAAACTGCGGGTCGCCGTGAGATTTTATCGGAGCTGTTGCAAAAACGCTTTAATTTACAAAGTGTTTCAGGATTGACCGATTTTCTTGCAAACATGGATGAGGCGCATAGCACTACGATTGCCTTGACCATTGCACCGATTGAGCGAGGCGCGTTGCTTCCCGATAAGTTTGCGATTATCTCAGAAACCCAGTTGTTTGGACGGCAGGTGTTACAGACTCGCCGCCGTCGCCAAAGCGATGTATCTGATGAATTTTTGGTTAAATCGGTCAGTGAGCTTAATATCGGCGACCCTGTGGTGCATATTGATTTTGGTATTGGGCGTTATCAAGGCTTGATTACGCTTGAGATTGATAGACAATTGCAAGAGTTCATCCATCTTACCTATGCAGATGATGCCAGTGTGTATGTGCCTGTGGCAAATCTGCAGCTTATCAGCCGTTATGCGGGTGGCGACGCGGCAACCGCACCGCTTCACACCATAGGTAGCGGTAAATGGGATAAAGCCAAAGCCAAAGCACTCAGCCAAATTCATGATGTAGCAGCGGAACTGCTCAACGTGCAAGCCCGCCGTGATGCCAAAGTGGGCATTAACTTCCCAATTGACCAAATCCAGTATGACCTATTTGCCAGTCAATTTGCGTTTGAAGAAACGCCCGACCAAGCCAATGCCATTGAAGCGGTTAAGTTTGATATGAAGCAAAATAAGCCCATGGACAGGCTGGTGTGCGGTGATGTCGGTTTTGGTAAAACCGAAGTGGCAATGCGTGCCGCTTTTATTGCGGTGCAAGCAGGTTATCAAGTGGCAGTGCTAGTACCGACGACGCTGCTTGCTGGACAACACGAAGACAACTTTTTGGATCGATTTGCTGATTGGCCCATTCGTATTGAAAGCCTGTCTCGCTTTGGCACCAAAAAACAGCACGATGCGATTCTCAAAGGCTTAGCCGAAGGTAAAATTGATATCGTCATCGGTACCCACCGAATTTTGCAGGAAGATGTCAAGTTTGCTAACTTAGGTCTGATGATTGTTGATGAAGAGCACCGTTTTGGCGTCCGAGATAAAGAGCGTATCAAAGCCATGCAATCGGATGTTGACGTACTATCGATGACCGCAACACCCATACCACGTACCCTGAACATGGCGTTATCGGGTATGCGAAACATGTCGATTATCGCCACGCCCCCGGCAAGGCGGTTGGCAATTAAAACCTTTGTCATGCAAAAGTCTGATAACTTACTCAAAGAAGCGATTTTGCGTGAATTATTGCGTGGCGGACAGGTATTTTTACTGCATAACGATGTGGCAAGCATTGAGCGCATGGCAGAAACCGTGCGAGAGCTTGTGCCCGAATCTCGGGTGGCAGTGGCTCACGGTCAGATGAAAGAACGAGAGCTTGAGCAAATCATGCAATCGTTTTACCACAAAAGACACAATGTGCTAGTGTGTACCACCATTATCGAAACAGGCATTGATATCCCCAATGCCAACACCATTATCATCAACCGCGCCGATAAATTCGGGCTTGCCCAGCTTCACCAACTGCGCGGCCGCGTCGGGCGTAGTCACCACCAAGCTTACTGTTATCTGCTAGTGCCTTCGATTAAAGGCTTGACCAGCGACGCCCAAAAGCGCCTTGATGCCATCAGCCGTGCCAATACATTGGGGGCAGGCTTTATGCTTGCCAGTGAAGACCTTGAGATTCGTGGGGCGGGTGAGCTGCTGGGCAAAAACCAAAGCGGCAATATGCAAGCGGTTGGTTTTAACCTGTATATGGATATGTTAAACCGTGCCACCAAAGCCATCAAAGCAGGTAAACAACCTGATTTGAACACCCCATTATCGCTAACCAGTGACATTAATCTGCATTTGTCGGCACTTATTCCTGAAGATTATCTGGGTGATGTCCATCAGCGGCTATTGTTTTATAAAAAAATCGCCAATGCTGAAGACTATGACAGCCTAATTAGCATTCGTAGCGAAATGCTAGACCGTTTTGGCAGTTTGCCGGAGCCGACCAAAAATTTATTTGCCATTCACCAAATCCGCTTAATGGCTGAAGCGCTGGAGATTAGCAAGATTGATGGCAATGAGCGGCAAGTCACCTTTGAGTTTTCATCAAGCACCCCTGTGGAAGCCATTACCATTATTGGGCTTATTCAGTCGAATCCGAAAAAGTTTAAAATGAATGGCGCGACAGGGCTAAAAATGATGGATGACAAAGCCCTTGCTACGCCAGAAGGACGGATTGACGCGGTGAAAAATCTTATAGAGAAATTATCTTTAAAAGCGTGATGATGACCTGATAATAAATAATTATTGGCTCATCATAAGCGTGTTATAGCGAAAAAGAAGATTTAGAAAATGATGGAAAATCAATTACCTAATGGCGAACGCCTAATTGAAGAACCTACTTATCCTGAAGATTGGGAATGTTGCGACAACGGCTGCGAAGAACTATGCGTGTATGAAATTTACCGCGTTCAAAAACAAGCCTATGACGAACAGCAACAGCGACTCAAAAGCGTGCCAAAACTACTTAGCGGCACTGACAAACCTGCTCAGTAGCTGGATTATTCTTCAATAAAAGTAATTTTTTGTAAATTCATATTCCTGTTACAAGAATTTCATGCTAATGTCATCAAACTCACGTTAAATATCATGACGTTATGAAGTTGCATTGATAACGTAAAATAGTAACTAGTAAGTAAACAACTAAAAAATGGCAAAAGCCTTAAAATGAATAAAAAATCCATAATCATTGGATAAAGAAGGATAGGAGTAAAAAATGTTAGATATGTTAAATGAAGCGTTTGAATATGAAACCGATATCATCTACCTTGACGAAGGCGATGACGCAGTAGAAATGTAAACTGCAAGTTAAGCTTAAAACGTAAAAATTCGCAACCGATAACCTCTTAATATACCGATTAAGAGGTTTGTTTTTTTGGGCAATATAAATGAATGATTAGTGACTAGTGATTATGACTGGTACTGGCAGACATCGCCATCTCATGGTGCTTATCGTTCATATCCTGCATATTGTGCATGTTGTGATTCATGTTATGGTTCATATCATCACTCATATTATGGTTCATAGGCATAGTAGTCGGCATGGTAGTCGAAGCTGTCACAGAAGCAGGATTAGACGCAGAATGATTCATTGTCGACATATCATGGTGCATACTCGTCTCATTCATGGCATGACTGTGTGAACCTTGATTATGTGAACCATGGTTATGGTTATGGTGCATCATCATCGGAATAAAAATCACCGCAAGCCCAGACAACATCATAATCACCCCATTAATTTGGCGAAGGCGAAAATTTTTAATACTCGACTGTAGCATCCCCACAGTTTTTTGTGTGGCAATCAACATCGGCATCGTACCCAGCCCAAATACAAACATCAGAGCCGCCCCTGTAGCGATGTTGTTGCCAGCAATCGCCATCATGAGCGCACCATACACCAATCCACACGGCAAAAATCCCCAAAGCAAGCCAGCAAACAAGGCTTTACCAAAGCTATCAATCGGAAACACTTTTTTGCGTATCGGGGCAAGCGATTGCCAAAAGCGCATCCCTACTTTTTCTAACTGATTAAAAAGCGGTAACCCAAGCATCGCAAGCCCAATTAACACCAGTACCGCACCCAGTACAATTCTTGGCGCACTGTTACTCATAATGGACTGAAAGATTGCCACCCCAACAAGACTGGCAATCAACCCAAGCAAGGCATAACTGATAAGTCGTCCAACATGATACGTCAAAATCAAGCCATTTTTTTTGCTGTCCGATACATGCTGCATCGACAGCCCAAAAGCCGTCACAATGCCACCGCACATCCCCAGACAGTGCGGTGAGCCAAACAATCCCATGCTAAAGGCTGCCAAAAATAATGCCCAGGTCATAAAATGCTCCAAAAAAGTCTAAAAATTTTTCAAAAGAAAGTAAACAAATCAATAGAAACAAATCAGCAGGAAGAAAGATAACCCCAACACGTTATTTTTGCTCGTCAGTAGGGTCTTGTATTTTTGGGGGCTGAGAAGATGAAGGCTTGGCGGGATTTTGCCCTAATTGTTCGCGGCGAAATTGTCTGTCATCCAAAATGACCCGTTGGGATTCATTGTCCAAATCGTCAAATTGGCGTGATTTGATGGCGTAATAAATGGCAAAAATACCCAATACAAATAGCACTAAACTAATAGGAATCAAAAAATACATGCTTTGCATCGTGCATCCCCATTACTTGGCGTAAACAAGCGAATTAAGTTAAAAAAACCATTATACGCTTATTTTGCCATAAATAAATGCGGCAAAATGTCGCAGCGTTGCTGTAGCAATTAAATAGCAGCAATCAAATAGCCTTTAGTATGCTTACAAAACAAACACATGGGTTGCAAATCAAAGCAACTCAGTGATTTGAGTGCGAATAATGAATGCTATAATAATAGCAGGTTAAACATTGAGGTTTAACTTGGTTTTAAAACTCAAAATTCTACAAGGAAATTATGATGTTGATGCCTAAAATCTTTAAGCCTTCTCTTAAACTTTCAAAAAAACAGTTGCTTGCCTTAGGCGCGGCTGTCATGGTTGGTGCATTATTGATGCCAACAGCAAACGCGGCGACAGTGGTCATTGATGTACGTACCCCAGAAGAGTATTCTGTGAATCATCCCGCAGGCGCCATTAACATTCCACACAATGAATTACTTGCCAAAATAACGGCGCAAGGCATTGCAAAATCAGATACCATTAAGGTGTATAGCCGTGGTGGCGGTCGTGCCCAACAAGCCAAGTCTGCTTTACAATCAGCTGGCTATACCAATGTAGAGATTCAAAAATAACTTATTTATTGGTCGGTTGGCAATCGTATTGGGGTTTGAAAAGATCGCGAGCGAATGCCAACAATTCATATAAAGCACGTCTTGAGTGCTGCAGGTTCTGATCAAAATGCTGCCAATCATTTGCCTTTGGTAATGGGGCGATACTTGGGACAGTAGCCACGCCATTGAGGGCAAACTGCCGTCTTGAGCGGTTCATATGATAAGTATCAGTTACCAAAATTACCTGTTTGACATTGACCATTTCTGCGGTATATTTTGCATTTTGACAGGTGTTAAAGCTGTTTTTTTCTGCCACGACCCATATAATGCCTTTTTTTTGCAGCCACTTTGCCATCCACGGCGCCTCCTTACCACTGACGATGATGGGTAAGCCAGTCTGCTGATACACTTGGCTGGCTTTAATCAATCGACTTTCGGTAAATTGGTTAATCACAATCTCATTTTGCTGGTTATTGGTTAATCCGCCACCTAATACCACAATCGCCGTTGCAGGATTGACGCTCACCGCCGATTCTGGCAGGCGATAACAATCTAAGATAAACAATACAATGGTAGAAAACAGCGGTGTGAAAAAACTGAGTGTGATTAAACACCCCACCAATACAACAACGGTCAAAATCCGTTTGATGGTTAAAAAAAATCGCTCAAGGTAATTAATGAGCTTGGCGAATGCTACCATCAGATTCAATCCAAACCGGTTCAGCTTCCAATTTTATCCCAAATTTCTCAAGCACTATATCTTGTATAAACTGCATAGTTTTGGTAACATCACGTTGCGTCGCAACTTTTGGCGCATGGTTAGTCAATACTAGGGCTTGTTTTACATGCGTTAAAATCGGTGCAATGCCTTTACCCTTAAGCCCTGATTGGTCAATAAGCCAGCCCGCCGCAACTTTGCAGTAATCAGTCAAATTGCCTTGGGCATCTTTGACAGGATAATGCACCAGATTGGGATAGCTCTGCAGTAACTGATCAACTTGAGATTTGGCGACGATGGGGTTTTTAAAAAAGCTGCCACAATTGGGCAAGTCGTTGGTATCGGGCAGTTTACTTTGACGAATGTCGATGATGGCATTCATGGTATCCACGGGTGTGACTTCATCACGACCTGCTTGGCTCGCATAGTGCTGTGCAACTTTTGCCACATCCCCATACTGGGTATTGGGTTTGGCGGTTTTATTGAGGGTAAAAATGACGCTGGTAATGAGCCATTGCCCGGCTTGCTGTTTAAACAGGCTGTCACGGTAGCTAAATTGGCAATCAAATTTGCTTAGATGATGCCACGTTAAGCTCGGTATATGAAACGCTTTTACACTGTCTATCACATCTTCAGCTTGTACCCCATATGCACCGATGTTTTGTACGGGACTGCCACCGACCCAGCTTGGGATTAACGCCAAATTTTCCAGTCCATACCAACCTTGATTGACCGTGTCTACCACGAGCGTATGCCAATCCTCGCCGGCCATCACCTCAAGTGTTATCGTTTGGCTATCTTCAGACAGGATAGTTTTACCTTTAAGACTGGGTGACACCACAACCGCGTCCAACACTTCGGGCAAAATGATATTACTGCCATTAGATAGCACAACAAATGCTTGTTGATGGGCTGCCAGTTGTTTAAAAGTGGGCTCAATATCAGATAGTTGAGTTAAACGGATAAATTGTTTGGCTTGACAGGCTAATGCCATGGTATTGTATGCGCTAATATCCACATAGCTAGGATTAGCCTGCACAGGATTAGGTTCAAAAAAATTGGTCATAAAGATATCGTTAATAATCGGCAGAGGTGCTCATCGCCAGTGCAATGACTAGTGCAATGATAAAGTGCTTATTATAACGAAATATCACAGAGAAAATCGGGATTTTTATGACCCCATGACAGCCAATTAAAAACCTTCTTCATCACTGCCAAAATGGTTAATATCCCTAAAGCGGCTCAGCTGACGACGCTGTTTTTTATTTGGGCGATGATCTGGGCGGGCAAGATTGGCAAGTTTTTTCTGTTCGGTGAAAAATTCTCGTTGACTGATACTGGCATCGGTCTCCTGATAAAGCACACTGGCGGCAGTGGCATTGCCACGCACTTCAGACAGCGCTAACACCTTGACCGTCTTTTGGGTGTAATGATTGGCTGACCCTTGACGAATTGTCAATTCATCACCCACCGCTATTTCTTTACTAACCTTGACGCGATTGCCAAAATGGTGGACCCGTCCCGATTCAATCGCTTCCTTGGCTAGAGTACGGGTTTTATAAAACCTTGCTGCCCATAGCCATTTATCTAAACGCACTTTAATTTTATCAGTTGTACTCAATGACATTTCCTATAACTTAACTCCATGAATAACTTTAGATTAAATGGTTGTTTTTTCAAATCTTTCAATACATCACATCGATATTTCTAACAAGCAACTGGCGTGTCAAAGCGAGGCTAATAGTCTATTCATCATGACAGTTATACAACGCTGCTTAAACACTCAGCAGTCAGACTCATTGGCAAGACTCAGGGGTTTTCAGCTAATTGATATGGTGAGTGAGCCAAGCCAAAATATCGTCATACACTTGTTGGTGATTAGGCTCTAGCAAGATTTCATGGCGCATCGCTTCATATTGCTGCATGCTCACCGAGGCAAAATTATTTTTTTGCAAACGTTTAACAATACGCGGAATGCCTTTTCCCATCTGCCCAACGGGGTCATCTTTTCCGCTGACAAATAGTAGCGGTAACTGTCGGGGTACTTGTTGGTACCAATGCTTATTGGTGCCTGTTTGCATCAACGACATGAGCGCAAAATAGCCATTGTTGGTAAACTGAAAGCCGCAAAGCTTGTCATCAAGGTAGGCTTTTACTTGCTTAAGATCTGAATTCAACCAATTAAACCCTTGTAAATCGGGTTCTTTTCTAAAGGGTAGGTTATTAAATTGGTTTAAAATCTTGTCCAATACCGGATTAGTGCGGCGTGTGGTAAAGTGATTAAGATTTTTCGTCACCGGCACAAACAAGTTTGCCAATGGATTAAAATCTGAGGTACCCATAATCACTGCGCCCGCAAATCGCTCACCATAGCGCTGCACAATACAGCGAACGATAAATGACCCCATACTGTGACCCAAGATAAAATGGGGGATATCAGGGTATTTTTCAGCGATTAACTGCGCATGCGCCATCACATTGTCAATCATCAACTCAGCAGGATTAGGGTTACCCATATAGCCTAAGCATCCATTGTCATAGGCTTGCTGTCCATGACCTAAATGGTCAAACGTTAATACCGCAATATCATGATTTGCCAAAAATTGCGCAAAAGGTTGGTAGCGCCCTTGGTGTTCTGCCATGCCATGAACGATTAGTAACGTAGCAACAGGCGTCACCTTAGGCAGATAGAATGTATAGTTATTATTCATCGCAAATTTCCTGTGTGTTATTTTATAATTAGGGTAGCATAAAAAAGCCGTCTAATGACGGCTTTAAATCAACGCACAAATTCACAAATCAATGCACATATTAACGCAAAAATCAACAACCTGATTTTTTCATGTCCGCTTCTGATAACGGATTGGCACCACGGGTAGGGCGCGGGCAAGGCTCACCATAATATTGTCGATCGGCAAAATAGCTTGAGCGCACCATCGGGCCAGCCCAAATATTTGCAAAGCCCAATTTTTTACCGTGTGCAGTATAACGGTCGAATTCATCCGGATGCACAAATCTATCAACTGGGGCGTGCGATTTGCTTGGCTGCAAATATTGACCGATGGTAATTAAATCGACATCATGCGCCTTTAAATCATCGAGTAAGGCATAAACCTCTTCTTCAGTCTCGCCAAGACCCACCATAAAACCACATTTGGTGACGATATCCGAGCGACGCGCTTTGTAATCTTTTAACAGCTGTAATGAGTGCTGATAATCTGACCCTGGGCGAAACGCTTTATACAAACGTGGCACGGTTTCGATATTGTGGTTAAATACGTCAGGCGCTGTGTCACTTAAGATATCAAGTGCCACTTGCTCACGACCCCGAAAATCAGGCACTAAAATCTCAATCAAGCAATTAGGGCTTAACTGACGAGATTCTTTAATGACATTGGCAAAATGTTCCGCGCCGCCGTCACGCAAATCATCTCGGTCAACCGAGGTAATCACCGCATACTTTAACCCTAATCCGGCAATGGTCTCAGCGGTGTGAATCGGCTCAAGCTCATCGAGCGCATTGGGGCGACCATGCGCCACATCACAAAATGGGCAGCGACGGGTACAAATATCTCCCATAATCATAAAGGTCGCGGTACCATCACCAAAACATTGAGGTAGGTTAGGACAAGCCGCTTCTTCACACACCGTATACAGCTTTTGTTCACGCAAGGTTGACTTAATGCGTGCCACTTCACTCGGCGATGATAGTTTGACGCGAATCCAGTCAGGTTTTTTTGGGGTTTCTACCGTTGGAATGATTTTAATCGGAATACGGGCAACTTTATCATGGCCACGTAGTTTTTCACCCACTTCAGGACGTTTTGGCTTGTCGCGAGCGATGGGTCTATCGGTGTGCGGCGTTGAAGGGGCAAAAGTTTGTACAGTGTCGGTCATTGCTATGATTAATCC
>NZ_DAMBOA010000008.1:92777-99034 GCF_032064105.1 Moraxella sp. CTOTU49097
GCGGCGTTGAAGGGGCAAAAGTTTGTACAGTGTCGGTCATTGCTATGATTAATCCTTGAATTCATTTAGCAGATTTTAGGGGGTTATTATAACAGAAATCTATGCTGACGAATTTAAACTATTTTGGGATAAGCTTTGTTGTTTAAAGTACAGAGCCAAAGTTATTTTTCATCCTAGTAAAAAAAGCGACAATCAGCTCAAACGCATTTATTAAAAATTATTGGGCTATTTTTTTAAAAAATAATGGCTATGTTAACAAAAACGTATTTTCTCATTAACATTTCATCACATTTCAAGTATATTAGAAGAGTTAAATTTTTTAGCCAAAGCCATGCTGGCTAGTAGCCATTCAAAATTCAACTGTGTTGTAAAGAGGGCTTTCAGACGCATGGTTAACACAATAATCTTACATGACTATGAGGACGATTCATGCTAGAGAACTATCGTAAACACGTCGAAAATCGTGCGGCACAGGGTATTGTGCCACAGCCACTTAACGAACAGCAAACCGCTGATTTGGTTGAACTATTAAAAAATCCACCAGCGGGTGAAGAAGAAACACTTGTAGACTTATTAGAAAACCGTATTCCACCTGGGGTTGACCAAGCAGCGTATGTTAAAGCGGCATTTCTAGCGGCCATCGTTAAAGGCGAAACCACTTCGCCACTGATTTCAAAACTAAAAGCGATTGAGTTACTGGGTCATATGCAAGGTGGTTACAACGTTGAACCATTAATTCAAGCATTAGACGACAAAGAATTGGCGAAAGCTGCTGGCGACGCCCTGAAAAAAACCTTATTGGTATTTGATGCTTTCAATGATGTCACTGAAAAAGCGGAAGCGGGGAATGAAGCGGCCAAAGAGGTGTTACAATCTTGGGCAAACGCCGAATGGTTCACTAGCCGTCCAGAAGTGCCAAAAAAAGCCACTTACAAAACCTTCAAAGTCACCGGTGAAACCAACACTGATGATTTGTCACCTGCCCAAGATGCATGGTCACGCCCAGACATCCCACTTCACGCATTAGCCATGCTAAAAAATGCGCGTGAAGGCATTGTGCCAGACCAAGACGGCGTGATTGGTCCGATGAAACAAATCGAAGAGATGAAAAAAGACGGTATTCCATTGGCATACGTGGGTGACGTGGTTGGTACCGGTTCAAGCCGTAAATCAGCGACCAACTCGGTATTGTGGTTAATGGGTGAAGATATCAAAGGCGTGCCAAACAAACGTACCGGCGGCCTGGTATTGGGTGGTAAAATCGCACCGATTTTCTTCAACACACTGGAAGATGCGGGCTCATTACCCATCGAAGTCGATGTTAGCAAACTTAACATGGGTGATGTATTTGATATCTACCCACATGACGGCAAAATCACCAAACATGATTCTGACGAAGTGCTTGCGACATTTGAATTAAAATCACCAACGCTCCTCGATGAAGTGCGTGCCGGTGGTCGTATTCCATTGATCGTAGGTCGTGGCTTGACCAACAAAGCCCGTGAATATTTAGGTTTGGGCGCGTCTGACATTTTTGCAAAACCAGAACAACCGGTCGACACTGGTAAAGGCTATACTTTAGCGCAAAAAATGGTCGGTAAAGCTTGTGGCGTAGAAGGTATTCGCCCGGGTGCCTACTGTGAACCAAAAATGACTACCGTGGGTTCGCAAGATACCACAGGTCCAATGACCCGTGATGAATTAAAAGACTTGGCTTGTTTAGGTTTCTCTGCAGATTTGGTCATGCAATCATTCTGTCATACGGCAGCTTATCCAAAACCAATCGACGTAGAAACTCAGCACACACTGCCTGACTTTATCATGAACCGTGGCGGTGTATCATTACGTCCAGGTGATGGTATTATTCACTCATGGTTAAACCGTATGTTATTGCCTGATACCGTTGGTACCGGTGGTGACTCACATACCCGCTTCCCAATGGGTATTTCATTCCCAGCAGGTTCAGGTCTAGTAGCGTTTGCTGCAGCAACCGGTGTGATGCCATTAGATATGCCAGAATCAGTTCGTGTACGTTTTATCGGTGAAATGCAGCCTGGTATCACCTTGCGTGACTTGGTACATGCGATTCCTTACCAAGCCATCAAAGAAGGTTTATTGACCGTTGAGAAAGCCGGTAAGAAAAACGTATTTAACGGCCGTATCCTAGAAATCGAAGGTTTAGAAGACTTAACCGTTGAACAAGCATTCGAATTATCAGATGCCTCTGCCGAACGTTCAGCCGCAGGTTGTACTATCACCCTGTCTGAAGAATCAGTAAAAGAATACCTAACGTCAAACATCACCCTACTCAAATGGATGATTTCTGAAGGTTATGGCGATGCCCGTACCATTGCACGCCGTATCAAAGGTATGGAAAGCTGGCTTGCCAACCCAACATTATTACGTGCTGATGCCGATGCAGAATATGCCGCTGACATCACTATCGATATGAGCGCCATCAAAGAACCGATTCTTTGCTGTCCAAACGACCCAGATGACGCCAAAACCTTGGCAGATGTCGCGGGCGACAAGATTGACGAAGTATTCATCGGTTCATGTATGACCAACATCGGTCACTTCCGTGCAGCGGGCGCGTTGTTAAAAGAAGTACCTGCGGGCAGCTTAAGCACACGTCTATGGATTGCACCACCCACTAAAATGGATGCACGCCAATTGATGGATGAAGGTCTATACAATGTCTATGCACAAGCGGGCGCACGGACTGAAATGCCGGGTTGTTCACTGTGTATGGGTAACCAAGCGCGTATCGCACCAAAATCAACGGCTGTATCAACTTCTACACGTAACTTCCCGAACCGTTTAGGTCAAGGTGCCAACGTGTACTTGGCTTCTGCCGAGTTGGCGTCGGTGGCTGCGGTACTTGGTAAGCTACCTACCAACGAAGAATATCAACAATATGCTGGTAAGCTTAATAGCATGTCAGCCGATATCTACAAATACTTAAACTTCGACCGTATGAGCGATTATACTGAAGAAGCAAATAAAATTAACGTAGCACAGCTTACCTAACCATCGTTAAGTTAAGTTAGGCTCATCTAATTTTAATTAAGTAGGATAGCTTTTAATTAAGTAGGATAGCAATAAAGTAAAACCCTGCAACATAGCAGGGTTTTGCCGTTGTTAGGCTTTATATAAAAATTATTTAAAAGATTAGCTAAAAAATATCTTGGCAAAATTTGGTTTATAGTGGCTTATAATAATGGCATCTGTGGCGAGGCGTCAGCTTGCAGTAAATTTGAATAAGTCACTCCAACCAAACGTACGGGTAAAATTTTTGGGGTATGCTCATATAGCCATTGAATCCAATAATGGGCATCGGATTCTTGTTCAAAGTGGGAGGAAATACTATGAGAGCGGGTAATCACACTAAAATCGCTGTATTTGATTTTAATGGTGATGGTGCGAGCGTAACGCTGCTTTTTTTGTAAATCTTTAAACGCTTGGCTATTTTCGCGATATAGGGCAGCCACAATGACTGTATCAACCATAGTATTTTGTAAAAACGTTGTCTCAGAACCGACAGATTTATGTTTGCGTTCAGCTTTAACCTCTCGATTATCAATACCGTGGGCAATTTGGTGAAAGAAATCACCCCGTTTGCCAAAGCGTTGTTTTAATACGTCTTCCGGGGTATTGCGTAAATCCAATCCTGTAAATATACCCATGTCATGCAACATTTTGACGGTGGCTTTGCCAATCCCATGAAATTTTTTTACCGGTAAATTGGCGATAAAGTCCAATCCTTGCTCAGGTGTAATCACCGCGATACCGTTGGGTTTATTTAAATCTGACGCGATTTTGGCAAGCATTTTGTTATAAGACACGCCTGCTGAAGCGGTCAGTTGCGTTTGCCGCAAAATCTGTTGGCGAATGCGATTGGCGATTAGTG
This sequence comes from Moraxella sp. CTOTU49097, assembly GCF_032064105.1. NCBI lineage: Bacteria > Pseudomonadati > Pseudomonadota > Gammaproteobacteria > Moraxellales > Moraxellaceae > Moraxella > Moraxella sp. CTOTU49097. The sequence goes on from NZ_DAMBOA010000008.1 coordinate 96,688, forward strand.
TCGCAGAATTTTTTTCATACGGGCTGTCGGTCACATCCAAATACGCTTCATCCAGTGATAAAGGTTCGACCAGTGGCGTATATTGGTGCATAATGGCACGAATTTGCTCACTAACTTCACGATACACCTCAAAGCGTGGTTTGACAAAAATTGCTTGTGGGCACAGCTGACGCGCTCGATAGCATGACATGGCAGAATGCACACCAAACTTGCGTATCTCATAACTCGCTGCTGCGACGACGCCACGCCCATTGGGATCACCGCCAACCACCAATGGTTTACCTTGTAACTTAGGATTATCCCGTTGCTCAACACTGGCAAAGAACGCATCCATATCGATATGAATAATTTTACGCATGGGTGTTAGTTTACCATCCTAACTGTGTGGGGAAAGTATTTAATTAACTTGTCAAACACAAAGACGCTAGCTAATATAAACAATAAATTCAAAACGTACTGATTGATAAATTCAATTGATAAGTCGTCGTTAATCTGCTACATTATCGCTATCAAGGGGAGTAACTTCTCACTTCAGCAGTTTGTGATTTATCGTCATTACGTAAGTAGCCGCTTACCGGTAAATCAGCTATTTTTTAGCCATATATTGCGCTAATTATCAAATAGTAAGCCAGACCTTGACTTAACACAACCACATATTTGGTCGGTGTGAGTCAAGGTTTTTTTGTGCTTAGCATTTCCCAAAATCCTTTGACTTATTGCCAACCATAGTTTGTAAATGTATACTAAGGAGCGATAATGTTACTTGCAGCAGTAAATCAAATGACAGAACCCATGAGCATTGGCAGTCCCATGCTGTATGCCGTGTTCTTTGTTATCGTAGCGATACTGTTATTGGTTGATTTTTTTACCTTTAAAACCCCAAAAAATGGTGAAGCGGTTTCAATGAAACAGGCGGGTATTTGGAGTGCCATTTGGGTGGGCGTGTCTGTGCTGTTTGCAGGCGGTCTATGGTGGTATCTATCACAGAATTTTGGCAGTGCTATCGCCACACAAAAAGTAGGGGAGTTTTTTACAGGATATTTACTGGAAAAATCGCTCGCCATTGATAACGTCTTTGTATGGTTAATGATTTTTGCGGCGTTTGCGGTCAACCCAGTCATGCAGCGTAAAATCTTATTGTATGGCGTATTAGGTGCCATCATCATGCGTACGGTGATGATTTTTGCAGGCGCTTGGCTTGTTACAGAGTTTAGCTGGATTTTATATATTTTCGGTGCGTTTTTGCTCTACACTGGGGTAAAAATGTGGCAAAACCATGACGACCAAACCGACCCAAAGCAGTCAGGGCTGTATAAGTTTTTGCAAAAATATCTGAGGGTTACTGATGATATGCACGGTGATAAATTCACCATCGTCAAAAATGGCGTTAAGTATTTTACCCCACTAGCGGTGGTGCTTATCTTGGTTGAATTGTCGGATGTGATTTTTGCGGTGGATTCAATTCCTGCAATTTTCGCGGTCACTACCGACCCGTTTATTGTCTTGACGGCAAACTTGCTGGCTATTTTGGGTCTACGGGCGATGTTCTTCTTGTTGTCGGGTTTGGCGGATAAATTCCATTTATTGCCTTATGCGCTTAGTGTCATCTTGGTGTTTATTGGCGCTAAAATGCTACTGCTTGATGTGTTCCATGTGCCGATGGCTATCTCGTTAGGCTTTATTGCCGCCGTGCTAACAGTGACAGCAATTTTATCGGTAAAGTTTCCAAATTTAGGTAAAGCATAGTTTGGGTAAAAGATAGCCCCTGTGGCAATTACAAAATCCCCATCCTAAAATTTGAGTGTGATAAAATAAGCCTTTTTGATAAAGGCTTATTTTTTATGATTGAAAAACTGTTTAAAAATAGCCGTTATTTGGTATTTCTAACCATTATGGTCAGTTTAGTATCTTCGGTCACGCTTTATGTGGCGTCCTTAAATATTATTTTTCATATACTGTCTGACTTTTTTACCAATCCCACCATCAAACCGTTAGATGGGCAAATCTTGGCGGTCAATCTATTAAAAACATTGGATATTTTACTCATTGCATTGAGTTTTCAAATGATTGCCATCGCCAATTATCGTTTATTTATTTCCAATAAACCTGCCCAAGAATCGCGTTTTCTCACCGTGTTAGGCATCAAAGATTTTCATGACTTAAAGATTAACCTGATGCAAGTGTCGATGATTATTTTAGTAATTTTGTTTTTGGAGCAAGCGGTTGAAGGTGGCGCAAATATCAATACTTTTTTATATGGTGCATCCATCGCCATGGTTGTCATTGCCATGGTATGGGCGATTAAAAGCTTGCGACATTAATCGGCAAATCTATGATTGGTTGCCAA